>NZ_JAAOQS010000253.1:0-1706 GCF_011603105.1 Rhodococcus sp. A14
CTAGGAGCGTGGGTCTGTATTGCCAATCGGGATCGTTGCCAGGGTGCGCCGGAGTCGATTGGGCCGGCGGTGGGTGGGCAGATTGGTTCGGGATGAGCGCAGGTTGCGCGGGTGTCCGTACCGAGCTCTGCGGGTGGCGGCTGACCGGGAGGTCAGCTCGCGGCGAGGGCCGCGAGGCCGTGGACACCGACTACGCCGTGGAGCTTGCGGAGGTTGTGACAGGCGGCGAGCAGCAGCCATTCGCCGCGGGCCTGGTCGAGTCCGCGGAGCAACAATTGTTTGGCGTTCTGCAGGGTGCTCATCTGACCGAAGACCGGTTCGACGATGGCCTTGCGGCGAGCGTATGCGTTGCGGCCCTTCCGGGTGGCCAGCTTGCGGGCCATTCGTTGCTTGCCGTTCGCGGACTTGGGGATTCGCCCGCGCGGCGCGATCGGTGGCGGGTCGTCACGGCGCCGGCGTCCGGTCGCGACATAGAACTCGGTGCCGTGTGCGTCGGCGAACTCGGCGGCGCGGTCGAGGTTGTCGGCCGAGCAGTAGCCGGCGTCGGCGAGGACCTGGTCCGGGACTTGCCCGGTGTTCGCCGCGGTCTGTTCGGTCATCGGCATTAGATTGCCGACATCGGCGGCGTTGGTGTTCACGTCGGTGGCCACGATCACCTGATGTTTCTCGTCGACCACGGCCTGCGCGTTGTAACACTGCTGGAAGGCTGCGTCGCCGGTCAGCATGATCTTCGAGTCCGGATCGGTGAAGTTGCGTTGCGCCTTCGGTTTCGGCGTCGCCTTACCGGCCGCGCCCGTGCCCGCCCCCGCGGCGGTGTCATTGTCGTCGCCGCGGTCGCGGGCCTTCGCCTCGGCCCGCTCCCGCGCCGCCTGCCGGGCATCTTCCTCGAGGGCGGCCTTCGCCGCCCGGATCGTCGCCAGCCGGGTTTCTCGGCGCCGCAGCTCCTCGGGCAGCTCGTCGCCGCGGTTGTTCCGGCCGAAGCGGGCGTCTTCGGCCTTGTCGATCCGTTCGGCCTCGGTCAGCAGGGCCGAGACCTCGTCGGCGAGGACCTTCTCCTTCTCTGACATGCGGGCGTAGCTCATCGCCTTGCGTTTGGAGGCGTTCGCCCGCACCTTCGTCCCGTCCAGGGCGACCCGGCCCAGCCGGACCATGCCCGCGGCCTGGCACAACGCCAATGCCTGCACGAACAGGTGGCCGAGCGCGGACAGGTGCCGCTTGCGGAACCGGGCGATCGCCCGATAGTCCGGGGCCGCGCCCGCGGCAAGCCACCGGAACGGCACGTCATCGACGCATTTGCCCTCGATCGCCCGAGACGAGCGCACCCCGGTGGTGTATCCATAGAGCAGGATCCGCACCATCAGCCGCGGATCATAGGGTGGGGCGCCGCGGCCCTCGGTGTAGGCGGCGCGGATCCGGGACAGGTCCAGATGCTCGTCGACCAGCTCGGCGATGAACCGGGCCAGATGCTCGGCCGGCAGCCAGTCGTCGAGCGACGGCGGCAGCAACAACCCCTGTTCCGGGTCGAACGCCCGGAACGTCTTGTCCACCGGCCGCTTCGGCACCCCGAAATCGGGTTCGACCCGCTGCACAGGGTCTACCTCGAACAACCCACCATCATCGAGATCATCAGGCACGCCCCATCATCTCGCATACCCGACCATCACCCGAACACCCCGCCCGGCGTGTTACCGACCCACGCTCCTAGG
>NZ_JAAOQS010000254.1:0-1670 GCF_011603105.1 Rhodococcus sp. A14
GGGTCGGGAAGCGTTAGGGGTGGCAGCCGCAGGACGGCTTCCCCGCCGATGTTCAACGGTTCCCGACTTGTTGCCAGAATGTGCAGATGCGGGCACCGCCGAAGAAGGGTCTCGGTCAGCGCCGCCACCGCTGCGACCAGGTGTTCGCAGTTGTTGAGCACCAGCAACGCGTGCCGGTCGGCGAGGTGCGCGGCCAGAGAGCGGCCCGAACACGAGCTGCCCGGCGGCGAGACCAATCAAAAAGGTGGTGAGGGTCAACTGCACTGCGGACGCGCTGGTGTCGAACTCGGTCGCCATGGCGGGGAACGCAGGCAGGTACATGATGGCCAGCGGCGCCACCGCAGCCAGCAGCGCGAGCGTGGCGATCAACTTCGCCGGAAGGTGGGTGGATCGGGTGTGGCCCGACGTAGCGGCGACCGCCTCTTCCATCTCCTGCACGGCAGGGTCGGCTTCCTGGGTGTGCTGGTTCACATCAACCTTCCTAAATATATAAATTTATATCTAAATATAGATATACAATAAGGGTAAGCTGGCGTGGTGTCCAACGCTGCGCCTCTAGTCGATGCCGATGTCCAGCGCCTGGCGCACGCTGCGCGTTCCTTGGTGTGGGCTTTGCGCCGGTTCGGGGAACGAGAAGCTGGTCTGGCGCGGCTTCCGCAGTCGGAGATCGAAGTGCTCCGTGCGGTGGAGGAGCGCCCAGGATGCACCGTGTCCGACATTGCTCGGTCCCTGGGTCTGCAGAGCAGCAATGTGAGCACCACCGTCCGCAGCCTCGTGGACCGCGGGCTGCTCGAGAAACGTGCCGATCCCGATGATCGGCGCTCGCACCGGCTGCATCAGACGGCCGTGGCTCAGCGCAACAACCGTCTGATCGGCGAGATGTGGATCCGCGGAGTTCAAAGTCTGCTGGACGGAATGAGTCCAGACGAGGCTGCACAACTCGCCGAGGCTGCTCCGTTACTGGCGCGCCTGGGCACCATGGCGGACGGCTGAGCGCCTCCCGGACGAGTTCGGGTGTCAGTTTCCGAAGACGACTGCGTAAGGTCGACACTCGACTGCATTCGCTAGGCGCTATGCAAGGGGCGCTGGCCTTTCGCGCTGGGCCTCGCGGTGCTGCTCCGTGCGTGTCTGCATGTCGCCCACATCGTCGACCTCGACGACTTCCTATCGAACCGGACCGGGACGATTGGGAATGGCGCATCGTCGAGACGGTCGAGCGGAGAATGCAACCACGCGTGCACCACCTTGCATCCCGGGAGGGTCCGGCTGGTGTCCGTCCGCGAGCGGGCGTTGGGGGAGTAGGTGTCCTCGCACCTGATCCACCACGGCCGCCGTCCCGTGGTCCTGGTCCCCGAACAGATCGGCACCGTCATCGGCGGCCGGGCGCTGAGTGAGATTGGTCCCTGCTGCCACCGCAACCCGCACCGACCACCGGACAACGCCGCGGGTCCGTGATTCACCCGCGATCGGGAGATCGACACCGGATCCCGCTGTGGGCGGGATGGGTCAGCCGCGGGCGAGGCGGCGTACGGCGCCGCGGAGTGTGTGTTCGATCTGGGGCAGGTCGACGTCCTCGGGGGCGGTGGCGGTGTTCTGGGTGGGGTTCCAGCTGATTCGGCGGTCGATCCCGGTGGCGGCGGCGGCGAGTTCGGTGCTCCACTCGCTCAGGG
>NZ_JAAOQS010000255.1:0-1667 GCF_011603105.1 Rhodococcus sp. A14
CCGCGGTGCGGGGTCGGGGTCGGGGTACGAGTTCGAACCAGGCGCTGATCCCGCCCTGTAGGTGCGGATCCGGATAGCTGAGGGCCAGGCCCTGCTGGTCGAAGGCGGCAAACCATTCCCTCCAGGAGATGTGTTCGAGCCCGGAGTCGACTCCGTGCAGGTCGATTCGGAGCACGTCGTTGGCCGTGGTGTGGGGGACCCGGGCGGGGATGCCGTGATGGGCCTGGGTCCATTGACGGATTTCCTCGTGGTCGGTGGTGAGATGCGTGTGTGTGGTCATGAGATCGATCCTGCTGTGTCGCGACGTGGTGTCGTCGTGGCTCGGTCGCCGGGGCGGGTGAGGTGATCGTCGGGCGATCGACACCGGGTGCGCGGCGGCCCAGGTGTGGGACCCGGCGCGCGGGGGCAGTGCCTGCATACCCACTGCGGCCGTATTCAATCAACGCGCGACCTGCGCACCACGGCTGCCTTCACGGAGCTGGTGTCGGACGTTTCCGGCCGGGGGCATGCCATGGTGGACGCTCATCCCGGTCGCCGCCGAACGCCTGGGCGATCAGCTCGCTCGCGGTGCAGTCGGGGGTCCTCCGGAACATCGCGCTGGTGTTCCTCCTAACCAGGCATGGGACCCCGGCGTGGCGGTGCCCGACGAGGTGCTCGACGAACGCATCCCGTTCTACTGCGACCTGTTCGCGCAGGATATGGCCGACTGGCCGGCGCAGATCCGCGAGCCGCTGATCGACAGCTCGTTCAGTTGCTGGGCCATAAAGGCGTCGTAGTCCTCATGTTCGGGCTCCACCAGGACCAGGCCCACCGTCTCGCCGGGGAACGTTGCGCGTAGTGGCGTGCGTACAGGCGAACAGCGGTGCACGGCGCGCGACAGCTCGCGTTGCAGATCCACGCCCATACCCGCGGCGGCCGCAACCGCGGTGTTCGATAGTGCCGGGTGGCCGGTGACCGGGTCGATCAGCACGAACTCCTCCTCCACCCCGATCGTGGTAGGGCAGTTAGTATTCGGCGTTTGCGCCCAGACCGCTTTCGTACCAGGAACCCCCACCGGCGCACCTTCCCGACGCTCAGCGGGCACAGGTGCGTGTCGCGCAGGGGGACGGGCTGGGAATCGTTAGCCTGTGCCGTCGGCGGACCCATCTGCGGATGTAGCGTGGCATCGTCGTCGCTGTACCCCGAAGCCCGTCGGTCGTGGACTTCATGGGCTGGCAGGCTCGGCCGGAAGGCTCGGCGACTCTGTGTTGACGGTGTTGGGCGGGCACACCGCGCAGTATGGGTCGGCGGCGGCGGCGGCGGCGGAGGGGTGGTGTGCAGCGGTGTTGCGCGGGCGCGGGTTGTCCGGCACATTCGGGGCTGTGCCAAGGAGTGTGCTGCTTCAGCTCGTGTGTGTGCTCGCGTTGGTGACGCTGGGCACGATGTTGCTGGCGGTGGGGTCGTTCGGTTCGGGGTTGATCGGTTTGGTGGGCGGCGCGATCTGGTTCTGGCGGCTCTACCGTGCCAGCGACCGCGACACGTGAGCGAGGGCCGGTCCTCGTGTTGTCCGTCGCTGAACGTGCCGACGATGGCGTCACTGTCGATGACGGTGATGCCGATATGAGAAGGGCCCTGCCCGCGGTTGCGGGGAGGGCCTTCGTCGGAATGGTGACGGCATCGTCGGCGTG
>NZ_JAAOQS010000256.1:0-1603 GCF_011603105.1 Rhodococcus sp. A14
ACGCCCGATATTCACACGACGGCGGGAAAGCTCGCCGACCTGCGTAATCGTCAGGCCGAAGCGCAGCACCCCAGCGGTGACGCCGCGGTCGAGAAGGTCCACGCCAAGGGCAAGCTCACCGCCCGCGAACGCATCACCGCCCTGCTCGACGACGGCAGCTTCGTCGAACTCGACGCCCTCGCCCGGCACCGCTCGGTGAACTTCGGCCTCGCCGACAACCGCCCCGTCGGCGACGGCGTCGTCACCGGCTACGGCACCGTCGACGGCCGCGACGTCTGCGTGTTCTCCCAGGACGCCACCGTCTTCGGCGGCTCCCTCGGCGAAATCTACGGCGAAAAAATCGTCAAGGTCATGGACCTCGCCCTCAAAACCGGCCGCCCCCTGATCGGCATCAACGAAGGCGCCGGCGCCCGCATCCAGGAAGGCGTCGTCTCCCTCGGCCTCTACGGCGAAATCTTCCACCGCAACGTCCAGGCCTCCGGCGTCATCCCGCAGATCTCCCTGATCATGGGCCCCGCCGCCGGCGGCCACGTCTACTCCCCCGCCCTCACCGACTTCGTCGTCATGGTCGACCAGACCTCCCAGATGTTCGTCACCGGCCCCGACGTCATCAAAACCGTCACCGGCGAAGACGTCACCATGGAAGACCTCGGCGGCGCGCACACCCACATGGTCAAATCCGGCGTCGCCCACTACGTCGCCTCCGGCGAACAAGACGCCCTCGACTACGTCAAGGACCTGCTGTCCTACCTGCCGTCGAACAACCAGGCCGCGGCCCCCCGGATGCTGCCCACCGACCCGATCACCGGATCGATCGACGACTCCCTCACCGCCGAGGACCTCGAACTCGACACCCTCATCCCGGACTCGGCGAACCAGCCCTACGACATGCACGAGGTCATCCGCCGCATCCTCGACGACGACGAATTCCTCGAGGTCCAGGCCGAACGCGCCGGCAACATCGTCGTCGGCTTCGGCCGCGTCGACGGCCGCTCCGTCGGGATCGTCGCGAACCAGCCCACCGTGTTCGCCGGCTGCCTCGACATCGACGCCTCCGAAAAAGCCGCCCGCTTCGTGCGCACCTGCGACGCGTTCAACGTCCCCATCATCACCCTCGTCGACGTCCCCGGCTTCCTGCCCGGCACCGACCAGGAATACAACGGCATCATCCGCCGCGGCGCGAAACTCCTCTACGCCTACGGGGAGGCCACCGTCGGGAAGATCACCGTCATCACCCGCAAGGCCTACGGCGGCGCCTACGACGTGATGGGCTCCAAGCACATGGGCGCCGACGTCAACCTCGCCTGGCCCACCGCCCAGATCGCCGTCATGGGCGCCTCCGGCGCCGTCGGCTTCGTCTACCGCAAACGCCTCCTCGAAGCCGCCAAGAACGGCGACGACGTCGACGCGCTGCGCCTGCAACTGCAACAGGAATACGAAGACACCCTCGTCAACCCGTACGTCGCCGCCGAACGCGGCTACGTCGACGCCGTCATCCCCCCGTCCCACACCCGCGGACAGATCGTGGCCGCCCTGCGCCTACTCGAACGCAAAATGGTCACCCTCCCGCCCAAGAAGCATGGGAACATCCCCCTATGACCGC
>NZ_JAAOQS010000258.1:0-1540 GCF_011603105.1 Rhodococcus sp. A14
GTCCTGCCCAGCCAAGCGGTGAACCCCCTGCTTGCCCCCACCCAGCCCGCACCGGCGCCACTTCCCTTCGCGGCGGGAGCCCCTCGATGAATCGCACTGCACTCGTCCGATTCCAACTCGTCACCTTCACGGTGCTCTCGATCGTCAGCCTCACCTACGCACTCATCTCGTACGTGAGCATCGAACGCATCACCGGCCTGCGCACATACACGGTCACGGCGGACTTCGCCGATGCCGGCGGCCTCTACGAGAACGCACTGGTCACCTACCGTGGCATCGACGTCGGACTGGTCACCTCGATCGACCTTGCGCAGGACGCACACGTGCGCGTCTCCATGCAGATCAAGGACGCCTACCCGGTCCCCACCGCCAGCACCGCGCACATCCGCAGCATGTCCGCGGTCGGCGAACAGTTCGTCGATTTCGTCCCCACGACAGACGAGGGACCATATCTCGTCGACGGGGACACCGTCCCGACCGACCAGACCGAGACCCCGGTACCCGCCGGCGATGTGATCGAATCCGCCAACCAGCTGCTGCAGAGCATCCCCAAGGAGTCTCTGGACAAAGCCGTCGACGAAACCTTCAACACCTTCGACGGAACAGGTCCACAGATCGCGCAGCTGATCGACTCGTCCGCCGAACTCGTCCGACTGGCGCAAGCCGACCTCGAGCCCACGCGCACCCTGATCAACGATGCCGAGCCGCTACTGACGACCGGCAATGAGGTCAGCGAGGACATCACGTCCTTCACCACCGACCTGTCCGCGTTCACCGAGCAACTCGTCCTCAGCGACGGACAGATCCGTGCGGTGCTCGATCAGGGACCGTCCGCCGCCGCGACCACCACGGCAACGCTGACCGACCTCCAACCGACCTTCCCGCTGCTGATGGCCAACCTGCAAACCGTCGGTCAGGTGTTCCGGATGAACATCCCGGAACTGCGCCAGATCCTCGTCATCTACCCCGCATTGAGTGCGGTGACCAACCATTCGGTCACCGGATTCCAACTCGACGACGACCAACTCGGCCCACAGGCCCCGCTGGACATCAAACTCGGCAACACCCTCAACCCGCCACCGTGCACCCAGGGCTACCAGGCGACCGAACGCCGCGATCCCTCCGATACCGCACCCGCCCAGGTACCCGGTGCCTCCTACTGCGATGTCGCCCCCGACGACCCGAAGGTCAGCCGCGGCCTTCGCAACACCCCCTGCGCCACCGACCCCGCAGTGCGGGCACCCGACGTCGCGAACTGCCCCCAAGGCCTGCCGTCGACCTGGGAGGGAATGCTCCGACGCCCCGGTGCCAGCCCCACACCCGAAACACCTGCGGCGCCGCCGAATCCAGCCCCGGCCGCCGTCCCCTACAACGACACCGACCAGAGCTTCCTCAGCCCCCAAGGGGCGTCCTACATCATCGGCACCGCCCCAGACCCATCCGCACCAACAAAGGAGGCCGATCGATGGCAATCGCTAGTGATCAAATGACAACAGCGGAGGATGCACCCGAGCTGACGACCCCGCCCGCACCCCATGAC
>NZ_JAAOQS010000259.1:0-1537 GCF_011603105.1 Rhodococcus sp. A14
CACCGATGCGCGGAGGCCCTTCTCGTCGTTCGTCGAATCAGCTGTCGAGCTCGCGCGCGACGGCGCGGACCACCTCGGAGATGCGCTGGGCGGTCTTGCGGTCCGGGTACTTGCCCTTGCGCAGGTCGGGCTGGACCTTCGCCTCGAGCAGCGTGATCATGTCCTCGACCATGCCGTGGAGTTCGTCCGGCGTGTGCTTCTTGGCGGACGGCTCCTTGCGCGCGGCGTTCTGACGCAGCGACGGCGCCGGGTCGAGCACCTTCAGGCTCAGAGCCTGGGGGCCGCGTCGACCGGCGGCCATGCCGAACTCGACACGCTGGCCGGCCTTGAGGCCCTCGACGCCCTCGGGAAGAGCGGACGAACGCACATAGACGTCCTCCCCTTCTTCCTGCGACAGAAAGCCGAAGCCCTTTTCGACGTCGTACCACTTCACCTTGCCGGTCGGCACCGCGTTCACCCGCTCATCACTTGGAGTGCAGTTGGTTGCACTTGGTATGCAAAACAGCGCGCCCCACCTCTGGTGCGGGACGCGCAGTGCCCACAGTCTACCTTGGACAGACCCCCTCCGGCATCCGGGTTTCCAGGCACTATCGTTGCTGGTGTGGCCCACGAACCGACTCCTTCGAGCACTCCTCAGACACCCCGGAGGGGCGACGGACTCCTGCGCGTCGCACTCGCCCTCTTCGCGATCGGCTTCGTCGCGATCGTGGCGATCTTCCTGACCCCGGTGCTCTCCGATTCCGAACCGGGCCTCGTTCTCTATCTCATCGCCCTGGCGTGCCCGATCGGCTTCCTTCTCGGAATCGTCGCGGCACTGAGGCAGGGCCGACGCTCGCGCTGACACATCCGACCACCGACCGATGGGACGATCATGAGAATTCTGCTCAACATCATCTGGCTGATCTTCGGCGGTCTGTGGCTGGCGCTGGGGTACTTCGTCGCCGGAATCCTCTGCTGCATCCTGATCATTACGATCCCGTTCGGCATCGCGTCGTTCCGGGTCGGCGTCTACGCACTGTGGCCGTTCGGCAAGACGGTGGTCGACAAGCCGACGGCCGGTGTGGCCTCGCTGATCGGCAACGTCATCTGGTTCGTCATCGCTGGTCTGTGGCTCGCGATCGGGCACGTCGTGACGGCAATCGCCATGGCGATCACGATCATCGGTATCCCGCTCGCGGTCGCAAATCTCAAGATGATCCCCATCTCGCTCATGCCCCTCGGCAAGGACATCGTCGACGCTCCCCAGTGATGTGAGCTTCCTCACATAACGGCTCGGTAACGGAAGGGCAACGGCTCGGCGATACGGACGTCTTGTCGCCACTAGCTGGGAAGAGTCCCTGCGCGCCCAATGAGGCCCCGCAACAGGCGAAGACACTCCGCGTTATCAAATGGTGACACTGCGGCCTCGGACCGTTACCGTCGTCACCGGCCGAGGAAACATCGGCCACATCCGGCCCGCCGCGCCAAGCCTCGTCCCGCGGGTACCGGAGTCCCGACGAAGCATTCCAGGGACGAGGACGGGGGACCCAAAGTCCTC
>NZ_JAAOQS010000025.1:0-95084 GCF_011603105.1 Rhodococcus sp. A14
GCCATGAACTGATTTTACTCCACGGCTACCATAGTGGCAATCATTTTAGTGACTACAGAATGGGTGTGTCTCATGCTTCCGCTGCAGCTCAGCCGTAAATACCAGGACAAACCCATCGCAACTTCGGCCTAGGGCGACGGCGACTCCGGCACCACCGGCCCCGACCTGCACGACGCGGTCGAGGCTCGCACCCGGCAACTCCCGGAGCACCGACCGCGCCGCCATGTTCAGTGCGAGTTCTCGAGCTCGGCTCGAGTGGCGGCGTCCGACGCGTCGGCACTCGCATCGGGCTGCAGTCGCCACGCGATCAGGGCGCTGACGATGCAGCCGCCGGCGAGGTACACGGCCACGAGGTGCCAGGACCCGCCGCTGGCGGTGACCAGGGCTGCCGCGATGAACGGGGTGAAGCCGCCGCCGATCGCGCTGGCCACCTGGTAGCCGACGCCCGCGCCGCTGTACCGGTACTCGGCCCCGAACATCTCGGTGAACAGGGGCTGCTGCACGCTGACGACCATGTCGTGCGAGATGTTGACGAGGAGCACGGCGAGGATGACGGTGCCGATCATCGACCCGTTCTCGAGGAAGATGAAGAACGGGAACGCGCACACCGCGCCGATCAGTGCGCCGAGGACGTAGACGCGTCGCCGGCCGTGCTTGTCGGACAGCCACGCGAACAGCGGGATGGTGCCGATACCCACGGCGCCGACGAGCAGACCGACGTTGAGCATGAAGTTGCGCTCCATCCCCAGTTCCTGGGTGGAGTAGCTCAACGCGAACGTGGTCACGATGTACATCGAGAACAGTTCGGCGAAACGCAGGCCGATGATCTGGAGGAATGCCTTCGGGTGGTTGCGCAGTGCTTCGACGAGGGGAATCCGCTTCTTGTCCTGCGCGGTCTGCTCCTCCTCGACCTTCTCGACCTTCTCGACGAACTCGGGGCTCTCCTGCACTCCGGCGCGGATCCACAGGCCGATTCCGACCAGGACGATGCTGGCGACGAACGGAACACGCCAACCCCACTGGCTGAACGCGTCGTCGGTGGTCAGGTTGCTCATGAGCATGACGAATCCGGTGGCGAGGATGAGCCCGACCGAGTAGCCGACCTGCACTCCGCTGCTGTAGAACGCCTTTTTCTTCGGCGGGGCGCTCTCGACGGCCATCAACGCTGCCCCACCCCACTCGCCGCCGACGGCGAAGCCCTGGATGGCGCGCAGCGTGACGAGCAGGACCGGAGCCCACCAGCCGATCGACCCGAACGACGGCAACAGTCCGATCAGGGCGGTGCTCGTTCCCATGATCAGCACGGTGAGGATCAGCATCCGTTTGCGTCCGATGCGGTCGCCGTAGTGGCCGAACACCACACCGCCGAGCGGCCGGAACAGGAATCCGACGCCGAACGTCGCGAACGCGGCGAGCGTTCCGATCGCCGGGGTGACATTCGGGAAGAACTCCGAGTTGAAGACCAGTGCGGCGACCAACCCGTAGAGCAGGAAGTCGTACCAGTCGATGACTGCGCCGACGAAACTGCTCAGCGCTGCTCTTCGCGCCTGCTTCTCGGCTGCCGGGGTGAAGGCGTGATCGCTCATTCCGATGTCCCGTCTAGGTTGGTGCCGGACAGATCCTGTTCGCATACCGAACTCATGTCCGCTGGTTGAATAATGTGACGGTAGCCATAGCGTTTCCGCGTTGTCAAGAAGGCGCAGATTCGTGGTACTGCCGTTTCGTCCATCTCAGCCGCACCAATTTCACCGAATCGGCGATTCCGGAGCCCCCACGCCTCGTACACACTTTTCCGAATCAGCGACGCACATCACACCCGGAGTAGCGCCGAAGGGATTTCTCCATGTCAGGAACCACCGATCCGCAGCTTCAGCACACACTGAAGAAGCGGCACCTCTCGATGATCGCTATCGCGGGGGTGATCGGCGCAGGCCTCTTCGTGGGCTCCGGGGTCGCGATCCGCGAGACGGGCCCCGGCGTACTCGTGGCCTACGCACTCGCGGGCATCGTCGTCATCCTGGTGATGCGCATGCTCGGCGAAATGTCGACCGCCAACCCCGAGACGGGATCGTTCTCGGCGTACGCCGACCGCGCGATCGGCCGATGGGCCGGCTTCAGCATCGGCTGGCTCTACGCGTGGTTCTGGATCATCGTCCTCGGCATCGAGGCGACGGCAGGCGCCGTCATCATGAACCGCTGGATCCCCGACGTCCCGCAGTGGAGTTGGGCACTGATCCTGATGGTGTTGCTCACGCTGACGAACATCGCGTCCGTGAAGTCGTTCGGCGAGTTCGAGTTCTGGTTCGCGTCGATCAAGGTCGCGGCCATCGTCATCTTCCTGGTGCTCGGCGTCCTCGCGATCTGCGGAGCCCTGCCCGGAGTCGAAGCCCCCGGCCTCAGCAACCTCACCGGTCACGGCGGGTTCTTCCCCAACGGGGCAGGTGCCGTGTTCGCGGCGGTCCTCGTCGTCGTGTTCTCCTTCTTCGGCGCCGAGATCGCCACCATCGCCGCCGGTGAATCCGCCAACCCCGTGGCGGCAGTGCGCAACGCGGTGCGTTCCGTCGTGTGGCGCATCCTCATCTTCTACATCGGCTCCATCGCCGTCGTCGTGACGCTGCTCCCCTGGGACGATGCCTCCGTCGCGCTGAGCCCGTACGTCGCCGTCATGGACTCCTTCGGCATCCCGGCAGCCGGCAACATCATGGACGTCGTCGTGCTCACATCGGTGCTGTCCTGCCTGAACTCCGGCCTGTACACGGCGAGCCGCATGATCTTCTCGCTCTCCCGCCGCGGCGACGCCCCGGCCTCGTTGTCGAAGATCGGATCGTCGGGAGTTCCCCGCCAGGCCGTGCTCGTCTCGACGGTCGTGGGATTCCTGACCGTGGGCCTCAACTACCTGTACCCGGACACCGTGTTCCTGTTCCTCGTCAACTCCTCGGGCGCGATCGCCCTGTTCGTGTGGCTGGCGATTTCGGTGTCGCAGCTACGCATGCGGCGCAGCCTCGAGGCGGAGGGCAAGGACCTGTCGCTGAAGATGTGGCTGTTCCCGTACCTGACGTGGTGCACGATCGCCGCCATCATCGCGCTCTGCGTCGGCATGCTCGTGTTGCCGGAGACCAGGAGCCAGATGTACGTCTCGATGGGACTCGCCGTGGTCGTGGTCGGAATCGGGATCTACCGCCAGCGCACGCGCGGGACCACCGACGAGACGCCGGATCCCTCGACCTCCGGCGAAGAGGTCGACGCCCTCCGCCCCTGAGCTCGGATCGGCCGCCGCCGTTCGCTCATCGAGCAGGAGTCAGAGAGTCCGCTACATGATCAGCCCGCTGGGGCGACGCCGCAGCGGCGACTGTTCCTGCACGGGCATCGAATTCGGCGGGACGGGGTAGGGCGTACCGGCGTTGAGCGTCCCCGCGGCCACGTTCGGCCCGCACTGCGCGATCGCCGCCTGCAGGCGTGGCCCGGGGTCCGTCATCACGGGAATGCCGGCGTTCGGCGCCGACGAGAAGTCGAACGCGGACGTCATGTCGCCGACGGCGCCGCGGCGCCAGTCGGTGAGATTGGGGACGGGCACGCCGAATCGCTTCTCCAGCAACCGGAGCTGCGACGTGTGGTCGAACGTGTCGGAGGCGACGAGGCCGCCACGACTGTACGGCGAGACGATCAGCGACGGCACCCGGAAACCGAGGCCGATCGGTCCCGGGTTGTTCTCGCTCTCCGACACGGTGTTCAGCGGAACCGTCAGATACTCGCCCGGGGTGCCCGGCGGCGGCGTGGGCGGGGTGACGTGGTCGAAGAAACCGCCGTTCTCGTCGTAACTGATGATCAGCGCGGTCTTCTCCCAGATCGCCGGGTTCGACGTGAGAATGTCGAGTACCTCGACGATCCCGACCGCGCCCGCGGCCGGGGGCAGCGCCGGATGCTCGCACGTGAAGATGTTGGGCACGATCCAGGACACCGCGGGCAGCGTGCCGTTCGCGACGTCGGCCCGGAAGTCGTTCGGATACGTCGGATCGAGACCGCGGCGAGCGAGTTCCGAATTCGGGTCGCTGTACTGCGTGAAGCAGCCGAGCATCCCGTCGAGTGCGACACTCGACACAGGACCGAGATCCTTGTTGGCGTACACCTTCCAGCTGACGCCGGCCTCCTGCAGGTTCTCCGGATAGGTGCGCCAGGAGTAGACGAACCTGGGGATCACCGTCGGCGTCTCGACCAGCGGCCCACCGGCCAGCCCGTCCGGGTCGATCGTTCCGGTCATCCAGTACAGCCGGTTCGGGTCCGTCGGTCCCAGCACCGAGCAGAAGTAGTGGTCGCAGATCGTGAAGGCGTCGGCGAGGTCGTAGTGCACCGGGATGTCGGCTCGCGTGTAGTAGCCCATCGTCGCGGGACCGTTGAGCGGCCCCTCGTGCGCGATGTGCACCGGCATCCACCGGTCCATCGCGCCACCGTTCCACGCGTCGTGCTGCGGACCCCACGAATGGGTGGGGTCGTTGATGCATTCGCCGTCGAGGTGTGTGCCCTGCGTGGTGTCGAGCCGGAACGGGTTGAGAAACCCGGTCGGGGTGGGCCCGGCACCCGGAGTCCAGCCGTACTGCTGCCACGCCGGTGACGGGTCGTCGAACCCGCGCACCCCCGACAGGGTGCCGTAATAGTGGTCGAACGAGCGGTTCTCCTGCATGAGGTAGACGAAGTGCTCGATGTCGTTCAGCGACCCGCTGCCGCCCGGGTCCTGCGCGTAGGCGCGGTCGATGACCGGGCCCGCCCACGAGCTGAGGAAGGCGGCACCGCCGGCCGCCGCGGCGGAGGCGAGGAACTTGCGTCGTGAGATGTCCGATGCCGGGGTCACGGATCGTGACGGTAGTCGCTGCGGACGCCGCGCGCCCGGCGAATGCGCAGGTTGCTCTATTGCGGGCCGAACGGCACGTCACCTTCCAGCGTGATGCGGTGCATGACGCGGTGCTGGGTTCCGTAGTCGCGGTTGGCGTAGTGCGCGGTGCTGCGGTTGTCCCACAGCACGAGGTCGCCGAGGCGCCAGCGGTGCCGCACGATGTGCTCGGGTTTGGTCAGGTGGGCGTAGAGGAAGTCGAGGATTCCCCGGCTCTCCGCCTCGGACACTCCGGCGATGTGGGACGTGAAGCCCGGGTTCACGAAGATGCCCTTGCGTCCCGTCTCCGGGTGCACCCGCACGACGGGATGCTCGACGGGCACGAGCGCGGTGACTTCCTCACCGTCCCAGACGTTTCCCTTGCCGCCCCGCTTCTGCGCGAGGTAGTACCCGAACTCGCGGTTGCCGTCGTGCACCGCGGTCAGCTGATCGATCATCTGCCGGATCGGCAGCGACAGCGACTCGTACGCGAGTTGACTGTCAGCCCAGTTGGTGTCGCCGCCGTGCGGTGGGAGGACGACGGGGCGGAGAATCGACCCCAGCGGCGGTCGCTTCATGAACGTCACGTCGGTGTGCCACACGTCGGCGAAACCGTTGTCCTGGCTGTCGAGTGCGTACACCTCCTGCGCGACGTCGCCGCTGTCGTGGACGGGGTGCCCCGCGGTCAGCCGGCCGAGCCGGCGACCGAACTCGATGTGACTCGTGTCGTCGAGTGACTGACCCCGCAGGACCAGCACCTTGTGCTCGGTCAACGCCGAACGGATCGCGGCGACCTCGTCGTCGGTGGCGGACGCGACGTCCAGGCCGATGATCTCGGCCCCGAAGTGGGGGCCGAACTTGTCGAGCGTCAGCGACGCAGTTCTGGTTTCGAATGCAGTACTCATGGTGTCTTTCCGCGAAGGTGATGGTGCCTGGGTACGGGCGCACCGGCCCGGACCTGCGAACGCGGAGAATGCGTGAGGAATGACCGGATGCCGGAGGCTACCGAGGAGTGGACAGCACGCGGTACGCGCGCCGGACCATCAGCAACAACAGATGTTGGCGCACGTACGGCACAGGTCGACGGTGAGGCGTCGCACCAGGTGAGTCGTATGCACGACGCAATTCCTACCGGATGGGAGGGAAATGAGCAAGCTCGGGGCAATCGGCGGCGATCAGCTCCAGCGCGCCTGACCACCGTCGAGCGGGATGGTGGCACCCGACAGGTAACCGGCGTCGGGGCCCACGAGGAAGACGACGGCACGTCCGATGTCCTGCTCGCAGTCACCGATCCGGCCGAGCGGGATCGACTTCACGAACTCGGCGGCCTCCTCGGGGTTGTTCTCCGTCCACCATTTCAGGCCCGGTGACAGTGCGTGCGGCGCAATCGCGTTGACGCGGATTCCGTCGGGACCCCATTCGCTGGCCGCGGTCCGGGTGAGCGAGCGCATCGCTTCCTTGGTGGCCGCGTAGAGGCCGTAACCGCTGGTGTCCCACCGCACCGCCGAGGAGCTGACGAGGTTGATGATCGAGCCGCCGCCGCGCGCCTTCAGGTGCGGGTAGCACAGCTGCATGAGGAACAGGGTGGCCACCGGACCGACGGCCATGGCACGGTCCAATAGTTTCGGAGTGATGTCCAGGAGCGGTCCGAGCGCGCTCGCGTTGGCGTTGTTGACGAGGATGTCGATGCCACCGAATGCGTCCACGACTCGGTCGACCATCGGGCCCAGCTGATCGCGTTTGCTGACGTCGCAGACGATCGGCTCGGCGACGCCGCCGAAGTCGGCGATGGCGGCGCACGTGTCGACGAGTTTCGACTCTGTTCGCCCGACCACCGCGATCCGGGCGCCTTCCTTGGCCAGCGCGAACGCCATGCCGGCGCCCACGCCCTGACCGGCGCCGGTGATCAGTGCGACCTTGCCGTCCAGTGTCCCCATCACGAGTCTCCTTTGCCGGGTTCCGTGTCGGCTGCCCACCGGTTGGACGTCAGCCGGAAGCTGGGAATGTCGGCCAGCGACATCACCGCCTCGTATGTGCGCTCGTATCCGGTGTGGGCGATCCGCCATCGGCCGTCCGGTCCGCGGACGTAGCGGTCGGAGTAGAACGCCGCCCCGCGCAGCACCATGTCGTGCTCCGGGATCAGCACGATGTCGGAGAGGTACCAGCGTCCGGTCGCCGTGTCGCCGTCGACGTCGATCTCCGGGTGACCGCAGTGGTGTTCGGTGATGGTCTGCGGCCCCAGATTCGACTTCATGAATTCGACGAGCGCGTCCCGCGACTCGAACGCGAGATGCTCGCCGTAGTTCGCCGTTGCGTCGGGAAGAAGCGTGTCGGCGAACTCGTCCCAGCATTTCGTGTCCAGGGCCCGCAGATACGCGTACTTGAGCCTGCTGATCGCGGCGACGGCCTCGAGATCCACGGAATCACCCTTCGTCCGCCCCCAAAACTGACACCTGTTCTACCACGGATCGTCAGGTGTGGGGGCGGACTCGGAGATTACCGGCCAACGCCGCCCGCGGCGGTCATCGGCTGACGCTGCCCGCGTCGACCGGCAGGGCGACGGACGTGATGTACCGCGCCTCGTCCGAGGCCAGGAACAGCGCGGCATTGGCCACGTCGACCGGCTCGATCCACGGAATCGACAGCATATTCATCGTCACGGCCGCCGCCGCGAACTCTTCGCGGGTGGGGTGCTCGAGGTCGGGCCGGAACGCCCGCCGCACCATGTCGTTCTGGATCATGTCCGTGTCCACGTTCGTGGGATGCACGCTGTTGACCCGCACCCGGTGCGGCGCGAGCTCCTTGGCCAGCGACCGCATCAGGCCCACCACCCCGTGCTTGGCCGCGGTGTAGTGGGCGACGCCGACGAGCCCGCGCAGCCCGGCGATGGAACTCGTCAGGATCATCGCCCCGCCGCCCCGCTCGATCAGGTGCGGCGCCGCCGCCTTGCACGTCTGCCACACCCCCGTCAGATTGACGTCGAGCATCGTCTGCCATGTCTCGGCGTCGAGGTCCAGCGCGGCACCCGAGGACGTGATGCCTGCCGTGGCGCACACGAAGTCCAGCCCGCCCAGTTCGCCGGCCGCCGCGGTGACCGCCTCGGCGAGCACCGTGCCGTCGCGCACGTCCACCTGCGCGGTCACGATCCGGCGGCCGGTGTCCCGGACCAGTTTCGCGGTCTCCTCGAGATCCTCCGGGCTCGCCGGTGGCGTCACCACCGTGCCGACCGGGCCACACAGGTCGACGGCCACGACGTCCGCGCCCTCCTGTGCGAACCGCAACGCCTGCGCCCGGCCGATCCCGCGTGCGGCACCGGTGACCAGGACGACTCTTCCGTCCACTCGACCTGTCATCTCTACACCTTCTGGGTCAGTCCGGCGTCGACCACGAGTTGTGTGCCGGTGATGTATCGCGATTCGTCCGAGGCCAGGAACAGCAGCGCATTGCTGACATCCCGCGAGTCCAGCCACGGAACGGGCAGCATGTGGTTCGCCGCGAGGACGGGGACGACGTCGTCCCGGGTCGGATTCTCGAGGTCCGGCCGCAACCGCGCCATCGTCTCCGGGTTCAGGGTCATGCGGGTGCCGACGGCACCGGGGTGCAGCACATTCACCCGGATGAACTGCGATCCGAGTTCGTTGGCGAGGGTCCGGGCCAACCCGACCACGGCGGTCTTGGACGCCGAATAGTGGGCGGCCCCGGCCACCGCCTTGATGCCGGCGGTCGAACTGACGATCACGACGGAACCGCCGCCGTCCCGCATCGCCGGGACCGCGGCCTTCGCCGTGTTCCAGACGCCGGTGAGGTTGACGTCGAGCGATCGGTGCCAGACCGCGTCGTCGATCGACCACGCCGGGCCGGGGTTGTCGCAGACACCCGCGTTCGCGACGACGACGTCGAGGGGCCCCAATTCCGCGACTCCGGCGTCGACGGCCGCCCGCAACGCGGACGGGTCACGCACATCGGCGTGGGCGACGACTGCGCGCCGGCCGAGTTCGCCGACCAGCCTTCCGGTTTCGGCGAGATCCGCTTCGGCCGACGACAGATCGACGACGACGACGTCGGCGCCCTCCTCCGCGAGCCGGACCGCGTGACTGCGTCCCATGCCGTTCCCGGCACCGGTGATGAAGGCGACCTTGCCCGCCATCCGTGACATCGGTTGTCCTCTCTAGTCCAGGCGGCCGGGAGTCGGGTAGCTGCGCAGGGAAAGCCCCACCCGCCCGTCCTCCACCGCGTCGTCGATCGATCCGCGCAGCGCGCCGCAGGTGGGGACGAACATCGAGTGCTCCCCCTCCTGCGCACGCAGTGCGAACTCCGGGCAGGTCTGCTCGGCGTCGCCCAGCCACTGCACACTCGTGTGCGCCTCGCTGTATTTCTCCACGAGCACCGCGTTACCGCAGCGCCGGCATTCGACCGGAAGCACTCAGCTCACCGCCCCGGCTGCATGCCGAGCGCCCACCCAGCCGAACACCATCGCGGGACCGATCGTCGCGCCTGCACCGGCATAGTCGTTGCCCATCACGGACGCCGACGTGTTGCCGGTGGCGTAGAGCCCGGGGATCGGTTCGCCGCTGCTGCGGCACACCTGGCTGTGCTCGTTGCACACGAGCCCGCCCTTGGTGCCGAGGTCGCCGGCTTCCATCCGCACCGCGTAATACGGAGCCCGGTCCACCTCGTCCATGGTCGGGTTGGGCAGTCGCGGGTCGCCGTAGTACCGGTCGTAGGCGCTGTCGCCGCGGCCGAAGTCGGCGTCGACCCCCGCACGGGCGAAACCGTTGAACCGGGCGATCTCCGCGGACAGCGACTCCGCGGGAACGCCGACCTTCTGCGCGAGCTCGCCGACGGATGCGGCGCGTTGCATCAGCCCCGTCTCGAACCATTCCGCGGGGAACTTCTGCCCGGGCATCACCCCACCGAACTGGTAGCGGCTCTTGGCCTTCGAGTCGAACACGAACCACACCGGGTCGTGACCACCGGCGATCTGGTCGTGGACGAACGACACGTACGGGGACGCCTCGTTGGTGAACCTCTTGCCGTTCTGGTCGACGATCAGCGACGGCGGAATCGACCGCTCCGACACCAGGACGTGCATGATGCCGTCCGGCCGCCGGAACGACGGCATCCACCACGCGTCGTCCATCAGATCGACGGCCGCGCCGACCTGCTCGCCGGCGACGATTCCGTCTCCGGTGTTGTCGGGTGAGCCGGCGCTGTAGTTGTCCTTGCCGCCTTCCCGGAGGAACCGCTTGCGCATCTCCTCGCTCTGCTCGAACCCGCCGGTGGCCATCATGACGCCGCGGCGGGCGCGCACGCGCAGTTCCCGTCCCCCGGACTCGACCACCGCGCCCGTGACGGCTCCGGATTCGTCGGTGACCAGACCCTTCAGCGGGGAATTCAGCCACAGCGGAACCTCGGCCTCCTGGAGCGTGAGCCGCAGACGCCCGACGAGGGCCTGCCCCAGAGTCTCCATCCGCCTGCGCCGCAGCAACGCCACGACCGAACGCCAGCCGACACCCAGCGCGGTCCTGCGTCCGGCCCAGGTGCGGAAGACCATGTTGAGGTGACGGAACTCGGTGGACGTCATGTACAGCCCACCCGGCATCGCGAGGGAGTTCGGCCGCTGCAGGTCGCCGTCGGCGCCGAGCTGGTTCATGTCGAACGGCAGCGGTTCGACCGTCCGCCCTTTCGGCCGTCCGCCCACGTTCTCGGGGTGGTAGTCGGAATAGTCCTCGCACCAGGAGAACCGGAGATGCGGGCAGTTCTGTTCGAAGAACCGCATCATGGCCGGCCCCTGCTCGATGTACGCGTCGAGGCGCTCGGCCGGCACGCTGTTGCCGACGATCGACTCCAGGTACTTCCGGACGTCGTCGGGGTCGTCGGCGCGGCCTTCACGGACGAGGATCGGCGAGTTGGGAATCCACAGGGCGCCACCCGACAGTGCCGTCGAACCGCCGTACACCCCGGACTTTTCGACGACGAGGGTGTCGAGCCCTCGCTCGGCCCCGGCGAGGGCGGCGGTCATGCCACCGGCACCGCTGCCGATCACCAGGAGATCTACCTCCCGGTCCCAGTTCTGCTCGTCTACGCTCATCGTGCACACCTTCCGAAGTGGTCTCGATCACACTCTGCCGGTGTCAATTGCTGTTTCCCACAGCCCTTCCCGCGGAGCGGGAGACAGCGCGGCTAGGTGGCCGCGGTGAAGATGCCGAGCCCGCCGCGGTACACCAGGAGCGGCGGCGCATCCCTGAGCACGTCCAGACCGGTGACGCGCGCGACGACGATGGTGTGGTCACCGGCGTCGTGCTCGAATTCGACGGTGGCCTGCACCTGGGCCAGCACACCGTCCAGCGCCGGGGCACCGTTGCGGGCGTGCGACCACCCGACGTCGGCGAACTTGTCGGCGCCGCTGGTCGCGAACGTCCCGCACACGTCGCGCTGGTCGTGAGCGAGAACGTTGACGCAGACGTGTTCGCTCGCCCGCAGCCGCGGCCAGCTGGTCGACGTCCGTGCGGGGCTGAACGACACGTACGGCGGGTCCAGCGACAGCGACACGAAGGACTGGCATGTGAAGCCGTGTGGGCTCTCGCCGTCGTGTGCGGTGATCACCGTGACTCCGGTGCAGAAGTGCCCGAGCACCGACTTGAGCTCGGCGGGGTCGATGCGTCGTGCCACCGGCACGGGTTCTTCGGTTCGGGTCATCGTGTCTCCTCGGATCGACGGGTTGCGTTCAGCCTGGCCGCGGCGCCTTCCGGCGGGGAATGCCTCGTCCCGCCCAGCGGCAGGGTTTCGCGCTGTCCGGCCGGCGGCGCACGGTTGATAGGCTCGGGAAATGCCATCGTCCGACCCCACACAGAGTTCCGGGTTCGCCGGCCTTCGATCCACGAGCTGGCCGGTACTCGGCATCCTGGCGTTCGGCGAGGAGCTGTCCGGCTACGACCTGAAGAAGTGGGCGTCGTACAGTGTGCGGTTCTTCTACTGGAGCCCGTCCTTCAGCCAGGTGTACTCGGAGCTGAAGAAGCTCGAGGACCTGGGATATGTGACGTCGCGGACCGTCGTGGACGACGAGGCACGGGTGAAACCCAAGCGCCTGTACAAGATCACGGACGCGGGCATGGCCGTCATGCGCAGCTGGGCGCGGGAGGCGCCGATCGATCCACCCGTCCTCAAACACGGTGTGATGCTGCGCATGTGGCTCGGTCACCTCACCGAGCCGGAGCAGCTCAAAGATGCCCTGAAGGAGCACATCTCGTACGTGGAGGGGATGAGCAGGCAGGCCGCGCTCGACGCCCGCGATTCCGACGTCGAACCCACGTGGGCGTTCGCGCACATGGTCAACAAGTGGTCCGAGCGCTACTACGCGGCCGAGAGCGAGCTCGCGAAGCAGATGCTCGCCGACATCGACGAAGCCGTCGAGCGGATGCACGGCGCAGGGACGCCGGAGCATCCCGGTGTGCCGAAACCGACCGCATCACATTCGATCCGGCGCTCCCGCGCGGCGCAGCAGGAGTACCAGGCCGCGATGAAGGCGGCACGGGACGCGGACGACGAGGCGGAGCACGAAGACTAGTCGGACGGAGTCCGCACCGGTTCGGCCACCAGATTCCGGAGCCGAGGCCACAGCTCCCGCCGCGCGGTCTGCGCCGCGGCCAGCGCGTCGATCGTCAAGAATCCGTGGAACATTCCCTCCACCCGCCGGCACTGCACGGGAACACCGGCGTCGGCGAGCGCCGCGGCGTACTTCTCCCCCTCGGATCGGAGGGGATCGCGTTCGGCGGTGATCACGATCGCGGGTGGGAGCCCGCCGAGATTCTCCGCCCGGACCGGGGCGGCATAGGCGGGTACGGTCTCGCGGTGCGTCGGCAGGTACTGATCCCAATACCATTGCATCGCAAAGCGGGTGAGGAAGTGATCCTCCGCGAATTCCTCGTAGGACTCGGTGTCGAAGACCGGTTCGATGACGGGGTACATCAGTAGCTGTCCGGCGACCGCGGGGGCCTCCCGGTCCCGGGCCATCAGCGCCGCGACGGCCGCGAGGTTGCCCCCGCTGCTGTCGCCGGCGACGAGGAGCCGGTCCGGATCTCCGCCCAACGCGCGGGCGTGCTGCGCGACCCAGCACGTCGCGGCGTAGGCGTCGTCCGCTGCGGCGGGCCACTGCGATTCCGGGGCGAGTCGGTAGTCGACGGAGACGACGACGGCTCCGATCCCGTTGCACATCGCGCGGCAGAAGCCGTCGTGGCTGTCGAGGTCGCAGATCACGAACCCGCCGCCGTGGAAGAAGACGACGACGGGCAGGGACTCCGCGGGGTCCCCCGCGGGCGAATAGATGCGTGCCGCAATCGGTCCGGCCCCGCCGGGGATCTCCCGGTCGCGCACACTGCCGACCGGCTCGGGGTCGGCGACGGCCTTGCGTCCCGCCTTCGTCGCCGCCCGCGCCTGCGCGCCCGTCATGGTCTCCACCCGGGGAAAGTTCTCGTTCAGTCCCCGGAGGATGGTCTCGGCCTGCTCGTCGAACGGCATTCGTGCTCCTTCGCCCCGCCTCAGGCGGAGTATCGGTCGGCGCGTCCGGCGGCCGGCGTCGCGGTCGACATGTACCTGCGCCAGGTGCCCTTGGCGGACATGCGAATCGGCGCGGTCAGACGGTGATCGAGTTTGATCTGACTGCTGGGACCGCACACGGAGATGGCCGCGACCACGTTGTCCTCGGTGCCCACCGGCACGGCGACGCAGCTGACGCCGACGAGATCCTCTTCCCGGTCGTAGGCCGCTCCGCGTTCGCGGGTCTTCTGCAACTCGGCGCGGAACGCCGCGGGTGAGTCGATGCTGAAACGTGTGCTGCGGGGCAGACCCGCTTCGACGACGCGGTCGACCACGGACTCGGGCGAATGGGCCAGCAGCACCTTGCCGACACTCGTACAGTGCGCAGGCTGGCGGCCGCCGACGCGGGACGGCAACCCGACGCCGAACCGTCCGGCGATCTTCTCCAGGTAGACGACGTCGATCCCCTCGAGTACCGCGAGGTGCACGGCGTGCCCGGTGAGCCGGTGGAGTTCGTGCAGGAAGGGTAGGGCGGCCCGGTGCAGACGGTCCTGGTGCACGGCCAGCGACCCGAGTTCGAACAGTCGCATCCCGAGTTCGTAGTCCCGGCCTTCCCTGCGGAGCCACCGCAGCTGGACGAGACGTTCGAGCATCCGGTGCGCGGAGGAGCGCGGAAGCCCCGTGCGGCGCACGATCTGCGCGAGCGTGAGCCTGCCCGGGCCGTCGAACGCGTCGAGGAGAAGGGCGGCGCGATCGAGGCCGGCGGTGGGGGTGGGGCTGAGTGTCGTCGTCATGGGGACCTCCGTAGCGGCGCTGCTCGGTGCGGCGACGCGGTGTGTGACTGGCGACACTTACTATAAATAGGCATATACCTATTTGCAATAGTGCTGGGCGAACGGCCCCGAACAGCCCAAAGGCCCGGCACATGCATCGAGTGGATGCGTGCACCGGGCCCGGACACCCGTCACATGGCCGCCAGCGGCTCGCTTCCGGACCAGTCGTGGCCCCAGTAGCTGTCGGCGGTGATCTCCTCCGCGGAGTAGTACTTCTCGTCCACCTTCATCCCCTCGGTGCCGAACTCGATGTCCCAGCCGCCGGGGGCACGCACGTAGAACGACACCATCTTGTCGTTGGTGTGGCGGCCGAGGGTCGAGGAGACCGAGAACCCGTCCTTGACGACGCGGTCGAGCGCCTGGCCGACGGCGTCGAGCGTGTCGACCTCCACCATGATGTGCACCAGTCCCGGTGCACCGCCGTGCGGTGCCGGGCACAGCGCCAGGCTGTGGTGCCGCTCGTTGACCCCCAGGAAGCGCACCCGCATCGGACCGAACTCCGGCGGCGCCGGGATGCGGAAGGCGCCGCGGGGCAGGAAGCCGAGCACCTCGGTGTAGAAGTCGAACGCGCCGCCGAAATCCATCACCGGCAGCACCACGTGGCCGAGACCCTGCGCCCCCGTGACGAACTTCGCGCCGAACGGGGTCACCACCGGACTGTGGTCGAGGACGGCGCCGTGGAAGATCTCGATCGTCGCACCGGTCGGATCCTGGAACGTGACGACCTCTTCGACGCGGCGGGCGTCGGCCTCTTCCACCGACAGTGGTTTGACGGCGATCCCGGCGCCCTCGACCGCCTCCTGGACGCGGACCAGACCTGCATGGTCGCGGACCTCCCACCCGATGGTTACGACCTCGTCCGTCTCGCCCGGCACGATCACGATGCGGGCCGCGCGCTCGTCCATCCGGAGGTACAGGGCGTTCTCGTCCGGGCCCGTGCCCTGGGCGAATCCGAGCACGTCGAAAGCGAACGTGCGCCACCGCTCCAGGTCGTTGGTCTGGATCTTGACGTAGCCAAGCCCCTTGATGTCTGTCATGTGTTGTCCTTCTGCTGTTTTCGAGGTCCGACGGCGGTCAGATCATCGACTTGAGGTTGTCGGCCGGGTCGAGGCCGAGCGAGCTGAGCGCGGAGGCGTGGTAGACGGTGCTCGGCACGTGGATGGCGTGCGCCAGGCCGGCGTGCGCGTCCCGCCAGTACCGCTGCAGCGGCTTGTCCATGCGCAGCGCGTTGCCGCCGGAGCGGGCGAAGATCTGGTCGACGGCGGTGACCGCACGCCACGCGGCACGCACCTGCGTCCGGCGCCCGGCCGCGCGGTCCTCGAACGTGACCTCCCTGCCCGACTCGACGAGGTCCCAGATCCTGTCGACGTTGGCGAGGAGTTCCTGGCGGGCGGCATTGATGTCGGCCGCGGCCTCGCCGACCGCGAAGAGCACGTAGGGGTCGTCCTTGATCGCGGTGCCCTGCGCGCCGACGCGGTCGCGCTGGTAGTCGAGGTGAGCGGCCAGAGCGCCCTCGGCGATTCCCACCACGGCGGAGGAGATTCCGAGCGGGAACATCGTCGACCACGGCATGTTGTACAGCGTCTCGGTGCGCCCGAACTTCTGTACCGCGGTGCCGTTCATGACCTCGTCGGCGTCCATCACCCGGTAGTCGGGGACGAAGGCGTTCCGGACGACGATGTCCTTGGAACCGGTGCCCTTGAGACCGACGACGTTCCACGAGTCCTCGACGATCTCGTAATCGCTGCGCGGCAGGATCATGTGCAACATCTTCGGCGGCAGGGCCATCGCGCCGTCCTTGTCGCCGAGCATCGCGCCGAGGAAGATCCAGTCGCAGTGATCGGTTCCCGACGAGAACTGCCAGCGACCGCTGAAGAGGTAGCCGCCGTCGACGGGCGTCGCGATCCCGGTCGGGGCGTACGGCGAGGCCATCCAAGTGTCGGAGTCGGCCGCCCACACCTCGTCCTGCACCTTCGGGTCGGCGAATGCCAGCTGCCAGGGGTGCACGCCGACGATGCCGCACACCCAGCCCGTGGCCGGGTCGAGGGACGCCGCGGCCATCACCGTCTCCGCGAACTCGCGCGGATGAGCCTCGTAGCCGCCGTACTTGCCGGGCTGGAGAAGCTTGATCGGCCCGGCCTCACGGAGCTTCTTCGCCGTGTCGTCGGGCAGCCGGCCGATCCGCTCGGCCTCGGGCGCCTGATCGCGGAGCTGATCCGCGATCGCCATGATGTTGTCGAGAACCTCGTGGGTCATCTGTCGTGTCCTTCTTTTCCGATCCGGCTTCAGGCGTTGGTGTCGAGCGGCACGACGCCGTTGGCGAGGTTGTCGGCAACCTCCGCCTCCCAGCTCTGCACCGCCCTGGTGGTGTCGATCTCGAATTCGAAGCGCTTGGTCATGTCGTCGGTGATGTCCTCGACGTCCACGTAGAACTGCTGGTACCAGCGACGCAGCTGGTACACCGGCCCGTCCTCCTCCGACAGCAGCGGGTTGTCGATGCGCGACTTGTTCAGCCAGATGTCGACGTCCTGCTTGAATCCGAGTTCCACGCCCTCGGCGAACTGCGCCGCCATGCCGTTCGCCACCTCGTCGGACAGCCCCTCGGGCTTCTTCACCATGGCGCCCCACTGCAGGACGAACGAATTCGCGGTGACCGGGTAGTGGCAGTTGATCAGCACCGTCTCGATCATCATGCCGTTCGCTTCGCTCCACAGCTTGTCGATCATGTAGGACGGGCCGAAGTACGACGCGTCCGAACGCAGCGTCGAATTGGGGTCGTCGTAGCTGGTGCCCACCGAGATGTCGTGGCGGGGTGTCGACTGCATGTACTGGGTGGCCACGTGCCCTTCGAAGACGTTCTTGAAGTAGCGCGGGAACGAGAAGTGGACGTAGTAGAAGTGCGCCATGTCGACCACGTTGTCGACGATCTCGCGGCAGTGCGAGCCCTCGACGAGCAGCGAATTCCAGGTCCAGTCGGTCCATTCCGGGGAGCCGAATCCCTCGATCTCGGGAATCGTCACGTCGGCGGGCGGCGGGTTGCCCTGCGGGTCGTTCCAGACGTAGAGCTGCCCGTTGCGCTCGATGGTCGTCCAGGCCCGGGTCCGCGCCAGCGGCGGGACACGTCGCGCGTACGGGATTCCCGTGCACTTGCCGTTGCCGCCCCAGCGCCAGTCGTGGAACGGACACGCGATGGAATCGCCCTTCACGGTGCCGTGCGCCAGGTTGCCACCCATGTGACGGCAGTAGGCGTCGAGCACACTGAGGGTCCCGTCGGACGTCTCGAACACCACCAGCGACGTGCCGAACGCATCGATCTGATGCGGGGCGCCGTCCTTGAAGGTCTTCGCCAGACCCAGGCAATGCCACCCCCGCGCGAAACGCGTTGGTGCCGATCCCACTTCGATCATCCGGACTTCGTCGCCGTCAACGGCACTGTTGCACGCCATGTCTACCTCCGCCTCGCTGTACGTCAAGAACACCCTCGGGGTGTGGTGTAGCTCATAGTCGGCGCGACGGGTCCGCAGCGGTACCCGACTCTCCCACTCAGCGAGAGGCTTTCGCATCCACCCACTTCGGCGGAACGTCGGCGTCCCGATCACAGGGACCACACCCCCGTTTACGGGCCGCGACGACTACCGTGCGGATCACATACCCGTGAATTGGGAGGAACGATGGCCGCACTCATCTCGTCGCAGCCGTGCACAGCGGAGGTTCGCCGGCTCTGCGCCGACGCCGTCCCGAGCGGGGTGGTCGTCGCACCCGAGCCGGAGGCGGCCGTCGAACAGGACTTCCTCCTGCTGCGACCGCACCGGACGTCGGACGACGCCCTGTCCGCGCAGGTCCGGAGGGTGGGCGACCACGACCTGCTCGTCCGCTTCCGCAACCGCGACGAGCAGCTGGTCTTCGAGTTCTGGACGAACAGCTTCACCGGGACCGTTACGCCCGACGACCAGACGGTGGACCTGCTGGAGCGCTACTGCGCCGAGCAGTTCCCCGGTGCGCTCCGCAGGTTCCGCACCCGCATCCGGCGGGCCGTGCCGTCCGGTGCGGACTTCACGTCGTCGCTTCAGCAGACGTACGTCCAGGACGGCACACGCATGGCGGACGTCGCCGTCACGTGCACGCGGGACGGTGACGTGCTCGCGCAGGCGTGGGCCACGTACGCACTCCCCGACTGAACTCGCCCCGTTCTCCCACGAAATGGTCAGCCGCGCAGGCAATTGCCTGCGCGGCTGACCAATGTCCGGGAAACTATCCCACCGGGTCGGCCAGCCTCGTCCGGGATCGGCTGAACTCGAAACCGCGGAACCCCTCCTCCGCGGCGTCCGCGCAGATCCGCCCGTACGCGCCGAAGCCCCCGAGGTACGGCATGAACACGCGGGGCTTGCCCGGAATGTTGGCGCCCATGTACCAGGAGTTCGCCAACGGGAACAGGGTCTGCGCGGCGAGCTCACGGCAGTGCTCCACCCACTGCTCGGTGGCGGGGACGGACGCCTCGATCGCGTCGTGGCCCTTCTCCCACAGGTGCTCGATGCAGTCCGCGATCCAGTCGACGTGCTGTTCGGCGCCGAGCACCATGTTCGCCAGCACGGACGGGCTGCCCGGTCCCGTCACGACGAACAGGTTCGGGAACCCCGGAACACCCAGACCGAGATAGGTTTTCGGTCCCTCACTCCAGTACTCGGAAAGCGACACACCACCGCGCCCGACGATCCGCATGCGGTCGAGGGCGCCGGTCATGGCGTCGAATCCGGTGGCGAACACCAGCGTGTCCAGGGCGTAGTCGGCGTCGGCGGTGGTGATCCCCGACGGGCTGATCGATTCGATCGGCGCCGCCTTCAGATCCACCAGGGTGACGTTCGGCCGGTTGTACGTTTCGAAGTAGTGGGTGTCGGTGACGATCCGCTTGGTCCCGATGGGGTGATCGTTCGGGATCAGCTTGTCCGCGACGGCGGGGTCGTCGACGAGCAGGCGGATCTTCTCCTCGGCGAACTGGCGTGCCGTCGCGTTCGCGGCCTCGGTCTTCGTCTGGTCCGGAAAGGTTTTCGCGAACAGCACCCCGCCGAGCTTCCATCGCGTCTCATAGGCGTCGCGACGTTCCTCGTCGGAGACCTCCAGCGCGGACTTCGGATGCGCGTTGTACGGCGAACCGCCACCGCTCTCCCGGGACAGCCGTCGGCGCTCGTCGTATCCCGCCTTGATCGCGCGCCGCATCTCGTCGTCCCACGTCTGGTTGCCCGCCGGGACGCTGTAGTTGGCGCTGCGCTGGAACACGTACAGGTGCTCGGCCTGCTCGGCGATGAGGGGAATCGACTGAATTCCCGAGGAACCGGTGCCGATGATCCCGACCCGTCTGCCGGTGAAGTCGACACCCTCCTGCGGCCACTGACCGGTGTGATGAGTGTCGCCGGTGAACGATTCGCGGCCCGGGATGTTCGGCGTGTTCGCGGTGGACAGCGCACCGGTCGCGAAGATGCAGTACCGGGCGGACAGGACGTCGCCGCGGTCGGTGCGCACCTCCCACCGGAGCGTCTCCTCGTCCAGTTCCGCGGAGGTCACCCGGGTACCGAACAGGAAACGGTCACGCAGGTCGAACCGGTCCGCGACGTGATTGATGTATGCCAGGATCTCGGGCTGGGTAGCGTACTTCTCGCTCCAATCCCACTCCTGCTCGAGTTCCCGCGAGAACGAGTACGAGTAGTCGACGCTTTCCACGTCGCACCGGGCGCCGGGATAGCGGTTCCAGAACCACGTTCCGCCGACGCCTCCCGCCGCCTCCACACCCTGGACGGTCAGACCCAGGCTCCGCAACTTGTGGACGGCGTACAGACCCGCGAATCCCGCGCCGACGACAACCGCGTCCACGTCGCCGATCCGATTCGCACGAGCATCAACTTCGGTGCGTGCACTCACGGGCGCGCTCCTCTCCCATTCGACAGACACATTCGGCAGCAAAGGCCTGTCTGGGACGGTAGGTCGCGGCACCGGGGCAGCCACAGGTTCGTTCCCGGTGAGCGGTCGGGCAGCGCCTAACTGGACACGACGGGAGCGAGAGCGGGGTCGATCACGTCGGCCAGGGCGTCCCACGGCACGGTGACGGTGACGAGTCCGATGGCGTGCGGTCCCACCTGATAATCGTTGAAATGGATCTCCATGCCTGCCGGGGTGGCCAGCCAGTTGGCGAAGTTCGCCTCGGTCGGTTCGATGCCGCTGCGCTCGAAATCCGGTCCCGCGACCGTCGCGGGGAGCAGACGCGCGGATTCGTCCGACAGCGCCTGCAGTCCCGCCGGCAGGTCGGGGAAGAGATCGGCGAGCGTGATCGGCGCGGCCGTATCGGCATTCACCACCACCGTCGCGACGATCGGGGTGGGATGCGCACCTGGCGGATCGGCGTTCCACGACGTCACCAGCAGACCGCTGATCACATGCTCGCCGATGTGCGCGACGCTGTGCTCCTGGCTGCTCAACGTGAAGGCGTCGGTGCCCGAGCCGTCGATCTGGTCCTGGAGTGCGGCCCGCATCGATTCGTTGAACTCGGCGGTGACCGCCGGATTTCCACCCTCGATCTGCGGGATGAGGACGTCGTAGCCGACACGGCCGGTGGAACCCGTGACCTGCAACTCCGTCTCCGTGTACGGCAGGCTCGCGGGTGTGGTCGCCTCGGCGCTGGACGTGTCCGCGGCGGACACGGTCGTCGTTGTCGACGGCTCGCTCACTGCGGTGCCGGCTTGGTCGGAGCAGGCGGCCAGTGCGAGGACGACCGCGACGAGCGCCGCTGCCCGACCAGATCTCCGGATGCCGCTCATGAGCTATCTCTACCACGTCGATTCCGCGGGGTCACCTACCGATCGGGTCGACGATGGTGTGCAGCGTGTCGACGAAACCCTGTGCGGTGGATGCGTCGTAGAGGTCGGCGGAATACACCAGTTCGGCATCGATACCGTCGGGCCGCCCGTCGACGTCGTGACGTTCGGTGAAGTGGAAATGCAGATCGCACTTGGCGATGTCGAGTGGACGGGGTGTGACCTCGAAGTCGAGCCCGGACACGTTCAGGGCTGCGGGAGCGAAGTTGTTCAGCGACAGCGCGACTTGGAACAGCGGGTGCAGGGACGGTGACCTCGGCGGATCGAGCACCTGGACGAGTCGCTCGAACTGCACGTCGGCATTTGCCAGAGCGCGAAGCTCCACGCCGCGTGACCGATCGACGATGTCGCACAGCGTCATCGTCGGGTCTACCCGGGTGCGCAGAACGAGCGTGTTGACGAACATTCCCACCACGTCGTCGAGCGCCGGGTCTCCCCGGCCCGCGATCGGAGTTCCGATCGCGATGTCGGGGTCGCCGCTGACGCGGGCGAGCAGGACCGCCACTGCCGACCTGAGCGCCGTGAACAGGCTGGCGTGGTGCTCGTGCGCGGTGGCCAGCAGGCCTCGGTGCGCATGCTCGTCGAGCGAGAACGGAAGTCGTCCCGCTCGATAGGTCCACCGGCGGGGCCTGGGGCGATCGGTGGGCAGCGCGAGCTCCCCCCGAAGTCCCGACAGTTCCTTCGTCCAGTGGGCGATCTGCTGGGAGGCGATGCTGTCCGGGTCGTTCTCGTCGCCGAGCAAGGCCCGACGCCACACCGTGTAGTCGGCGTAGTGCACGACCGGCGGCTCCGACGCGGGCTCGCTGCCGGTCGACCGGGCACGGTAGGAGTCGACGAGATCTCGCGCCAAGGGTGCGAGCGACCAGCCGTCGGCGGCGATGTGGTGGACGACGCAGGACAGAAGGTGGTCGCCGTCGCCGAGCCGGAACAGCCGGGCGCGCAGAGGAGGCTCGCGCCGCACGTCGAATCCCGCGGACAGCAGTTCCGACGTCTGCGCTTCCACGTCCGCGGCGCCGGTCTCGACCGGAGTCAGGTCGGGCAACGCATCGGCCACGTCGAGCACATGCTGGTACGGCCCCGACGGCGAGTCGGGAAACACCGTCCGCAGTGAGCGGTGCCGGCCCAGCACATCCGCCATCGCCGAGCGCAGCGCGTCGACGTCGAATCCGCCGCGCACTCGTACCGTGAACGGGATGTTGTGGAGAGCGGGTTGCACGACGGTGCGGTCGATGAAGTACTGCGACGGGGACAGCGGCACCAGGTCCGGCAGTGGTGCGGCGCCCAACGTCGGCCCGTGGGGGCGCCCCGCGTTCTGCGGGTGTGCGCCGGCCTCCGCGATCGTCCGTGCGAGTGCCGCGACCGTCGGTGCGTCGAAGAGTTCACGCACGCCCAGAGTGGTGCCCAACTCGGCGTTGATCGTCGCGACCACCCGGATGGCCGACAGTGAATCGCCGCTGAGATCGAAGAAGGAATCGTCGGCGCCGACCGAATCCACGCCGAGCACCTGGGCGAATACCCGTGCGATGCGGCGCTCGGCCGGGGTCTCGGGGTCACGATGAAGCACCGAATCCGAGCCGAACTCCGGCAGCGGGAGCGCCGCCCGGTCGAGCTTTCCCGTCGGAGTCAACGGGATCGAGTTCACGAGCATGATCGATTTCGGAACCATGTATTCCGGCAGGAACCGTGCCAGGTGCGCCTTCAACGCTTCGCGATCGATCGACGCGTCCCCGTCGGCCATGATGTAGGACACCAGGTTCGGGTCGCCGGCCGGATTCCGTTGCACCACCGTCGCGGCGAAGGCGACGCCCGGATGCGTGTTCAGCGTGGCGTTGATCTCGCCCAGCTCCACACGGAACCCTCGGATCTTGATCTGGTCGTCCGCTCGGTCCAGGAACTCGAGCGTCCCTGCCGCCGTCCACCGCACCACGTCCCCGGTGCGGAACATCCGGGATCCGCTGCGGCCGAACGGGTCGGCGACGAACCGGGCAGCGGTCAGCCCGTGGCGCCGATGGTAGCCGCGGGCGAGTGCCGGGGTGGCGAGGTACAGCTCACCGACAGCGCCCGGCGGAAGCGGACGTAGACGGCGATCCAGAACCACCGCGTCCACACCGCGCATCAGAGCGCCGATCGTCATCCGCTCGTCCGGTGACACCGGATCCGTGAGAGTGACGCTGCACGTCGTCTCCGTCGGACCGTACGCGTTCCGCATGGTCCGGCCGCCGGCCCACCGCCGCGCCAGCGCCTGAGGACACACCTCCCCTCCGACCAGCACCAACTCCAGTTCGTCCATCGCGCAGGGATCGATGGCGGCCAGGGCGGACGGCGTCATCAGGAGGTGAGTGACGTGTTCGTCGCGCAACAGTCGTGACAGTTCCTCACCGCCGAACACCCCGGGCGGGGTCACGACGAGCGTCGCGCCGCCGACACAGGCCGCGAATACTTCGACGAGAGCGGTGTCGAAGCTCGGTGAGGCGAAATGCAGGACACGAGAACGCGCGGACACCGCGTACTTGTCCCGAATCTCCTGGGCGAGGTTGGCAAGGCCGCGATGGGTGACGACGACGCCCTTCGGCGCTCCCGTCGACCCGGACGTGTAGATCAGATACGCGGGATGGTCCACGAGCAGCGGACGGGTCCGTTCCGTATCGTGAAATGTCTCGGAATATGTTTCTCCGCAGAGGTTTTCGAGATCGTCGATATCTGTGGTCAGCCATGCGACGGTGCCGGGCAGTCGGGAACGCTCCGAGCGGACGGTCAGCCCGACCGTCGCGCCGCAATCGTCCAGGGTGTACGCGATGCGAGCGCTCGGGTGTGAGGGATCGATCGGCACGTAGGCCGCGCCGGCCTTCGCGACGGCCCACAACGCCAGCACCGACTCGAGCGACCGCGGGATGGAGACCGCGACGATGCTCTCGGGGCCGATGCCCCGGCCGGTCAGGACGCGGGCGAGCCGGCCGGCGAGCCGGTCCAGGTCGCCGTAGGACAGTTCCCGCCCGCGGTCGCGGATCGCGATCGCCCCCGGGGCGTCCGCGACGGTCCCCGCGAGGAGGCGGTCGAGTGTGATCGGGTCGGCATCCGGAAGTCCCTGCGCGGGAGCGAAATCTTCGCGCTCGCCGGCGAAGAAGACGTCGAGGTCGGCGACCGGTCGTTCCGACTCGACCGATGTGGTGAACCTGTCGAGGTAGGCGAGGAAACGCGCGTGATGTCCGGTCAGTTCGGCGTGGTCGTACAGTGCCGGGTTTCCCTCGAAGTCGATGCGGGCGGCACTGCCCTCGGCCCCCGGATAGATGTTGACGGCGAGGTCGGCGACGGGACCGGTGGTGAGCACCCGAACCGTCCCGTTCACGGAGCCTAGCGTGATCTCCTTCGTGAACATCATGACGTTGACCACCGGACCGAAATGCATGAGTTCGACACCGCCCGTGGCGAGGTCCCGGCCGATGTCCTCGCGGCGGTAGCGTTGATGCCGCAGTGCCGCTGTCAACGCCGTCTCGGCGGTTCCGACCGCCTGACTTACGGTGGCAGAGCCGATTCCCTTCAGCCGCAACGGAATCACATTGGACACCGAACCGCCCGAATACCTGAGGCGGGCCGTCGTTCTCGCCGACACCGGCAACGAGAGGACGACGTCGTCGACGCCGGTCATCCTGGCGAGGTAGGCGGCGAAGGCGGCGACCGTCACGGCCGTCGAATTCCGTGAGTTCCCGCTCGGGCTCGTGTGCCCGGTCGCCGTCCGGGCGTCGGTGCCCGGTCGCGCCGTGCGGCCGCTGAGGCTGAGGACCGACGCCAGGTCGCCGCCGGAGTCGCGCCAGTAGTCGCGGTCCCGGGCGAACCGGGTCGAGGCACGGTAGGTCGCGTCCTCCCGCACGAGACGTTCCGGCCCCACGATCCGGCTGTCCGGCGGCTCCCTGCCCTCGATGGCGGCGACATACAGTTCGGCCGTGCGGCTCATCAGCATCATCGCGGCGTACCCGTCCGACACGATGTGGTGAGCGCGGGAGTACCAGTAGTAGTGATCGTCGCCCAGCTGCAGAATGTGCGAGACGAGGAGCGGTCCGTCGTACATGTCGGTGCGAGCGCTCCGGTCGTTCCGCATCCAGCGATGGGCAGCGTCCAAGGGATCGTCCTCGCCGCGAAGGTCCGTGGTGAGCACCCGGTCGTCGACGGTCGGGTCCACGACCTGATGCGGCTGCCCGTCGATGTCCAGCAGGCGCACCGCTCCCCAGCCGAATTCGCGATTGGCGCGCCGGGTGGCTTCAGACAGAACGATAAGGTCGACCGGACCGCGCAGATCGACGTAGTGGGCGATGACGTACGGAATCTCCGGCATGAGCTGTTGAGCGAACCAGATGGATCGCTGCGCCGCGGTCAGCGGGAAGGCGCCCACGGCCGCTCGCGCCGGGCGCCCGAGCGGGCGCTCCACGATGGCGACGTCGGGCCGGACAGGCGCGGGCCTTTCCGGGCAGGCGCACGCCGTGCCGCCGGATTGCTGCTGCGAATCGAAATCGAAATTCATCTTTCCCCCTCAGGCTGCGCTCTGCACTCCATCACCCCACTGCGCAGAGTCGTCGCGGATGTCGGATCGGCGACTGCTATGGCACCAACCGTCAGCCTGCTCGACACGCACCGCCTCCACCAGGCACCCCAGGGTGCGCACCCGCCTACCCTCGAATTCAGGGAGGTGCCGCAGCCGCCATCCGAGTAGCGTCGAACGGGTGACTATTCGCCTTGGATATCAGATGCCGAATTTCAGTTACTCCACCCCCGTCGCGGACCTGTTCCCGACCGTTATCGCGCAGGCCCGTGAGGCCGAATCCGCGGGCTTCGACACCGCATTCGTGATGGACCACTTCTATCAACTGCCGGGCATCGGTGCGCCCGACGAACCGATGCTCGAGGCGTACACCGCCCTCGGCGCCCTCGCCACGGCCACCGACAACATCCAGCTGTCCGCGCTGGTCACCGGCAACACCTACCGGAACCCTCCCATGCTCGCCAAGGCGGTGACCACCCTGGACGTCGCCAGCGGCGGACGGGCCGTCCTCGGAATCGGCGCCGGCTGGTTCGAACTCGAGCACAAGCAGTACGGCTACGAGTTCGGCACGTTCACCGACCGATTCGAACGACTCGACGAGGCACTGCAGATCATCGCGCCGATGCTGCACGGCGAACGTCCCACGTTCGACGGCAAGTGGTATCACGTCGAGAACGCGATCAACGAGCCACGGATCCGCGACAACCTGCCGATCATGCTCGGAGGTGGCGGTGAGAAGAAGACGTTCGGTCTCGCCGCCCGGTTCGCGGACCACCTGAACATCATCTGCAACGCCCGCGAACTGCCGCGCAAGCTCGAGGCCCTCGATGCCCGGTGCTCGGAGATCGGTCGCGACCGGTCCACGCTGGAGACCAGCTACCTCGCCTTCGTCATCATCGACGAGGACGGCGACCGCGCCCGGCAGCTCCAGCACGACTTCCTGCTCACGCAGGGTGTCGACCTGTCGAAGGCGTCGGACGAGGAACGCGCCGCCGCCACCGACCGGCAGTTCTGCGGCGCCCCCGACGAGGTGGCCGAACAGCTGAAGGCCCGTGTCCTCGACGCGGGAATCGACGGCATCGTCCTCAATCTCGTCGCCAACGGGCACGAACCCGGCATCGTCGAACTCACCGGGCGCACGTTGCGTCCCCTCGTCGACGCCTGACCGTTCCGGCCGCCCGGAATACGCGCACTACCTCTGCGGTTGCACCCAGAGGTAGTGCGCGAGGCTGACCTCTCGCGCCTGTTCTTGGTGACGAAAGGTAACGAATCCCGTGAGCGCTGTTCTGTCGATTCTCGATCTGGCCTACATCCGCGAGGGCGACACGGCGCGGGACAGTTTCGATGCGAGCGTGAAGCTCGCGCAACTCGCGGAGACCCGCGGGTACCGCCGCATCTGGTACGCGGAGCACCACAACATGCCGTCGATCGGCTCATCCGCGACGAGCGTCCTCATCGCGCACGTTGCCGCGCACACCGAGAGCATCCGGCTCGGCGCCGGCGGCATCATGCTGCCCAACCACGCGCCGCTGACGATTGCGGAGCAGTTCGGCACCCTCGAGACACTGCACCCCGGTCGCATCGACCTCGGACTCGGACGCGCCCCGGGCAGTGATCAGAAGACGATGTATGCGCTGCGCCGCGACCCGGCGTCCGCGGACCGCTTCCCGCAGGACGTGCTGGAACTCCAGGCATACCTCCGCGGTGTGTCACGGGTTCCCGGCGTCGACGCGATCCCCGGCAAGGGTACGAACGTTCCCCTCTACATCCTCGGGTCCTCGACGTTCGGCGCACAGCTCGCCGCGAAGCTCGGACTCCCCTACGCCAACGCGTCCCACTTTTCCCCCGACTCGCTCGTCGACGCCGTCACGCTGTACCGGGAGCGGTTCGAGCCGTCCGAGGATCTGTCCGAGCCGTACGTCATCGCCGGCGTCAACGCCATCGCCGCGGACACCACCGAGGACGCGCACCGGCAGTTCGAAGCGTCCCTGCGGCGGCGGGTGGTGCAGATGGTCGGTCGCGGGCAGAAGTTCACCCCCGAGGAGGTCGACCTCATCATGACGTCCCCGGCGGGTCAGCAGGTCGCGCAGATGGTGCGCTACTCGGCCGTCGGCACCCCCACCGAGGTCAAGACGTACCTCGACGAATTCGCCGAGCACGCGCAGGCCGACGAGCTGATCGTCGCCTCCCATGCCGAGAACACCGAGTCCTGGCTGAAGACGTACGACCTGCTCGCCGACGTGTGGCGCGGAGCGCCCGTGCGCCTTTCTGGTAGCTAGCACAACCAGAAAGGCGCACGGGCGGCGAAGCCGCCTACTGCTGGTGGACGATCACGCCACGCAGGTTCTTTCCGTCCCGCAGATCCTGGTAGCCCTCGTTCACCTGCTCGAGCGTGTACTTGGTGGTGATCAGCTCGTCGAGCTTGAGCTGACCCGCGTCGTACAGGCGTAGCAGTCGGACGATGTCGTACTGCGGGTTGGCCGAGCCGAACAGCGAACCCTTGATCGTCTTCTGGTTCAGGGTCAGGTCGGTTCCCGAGATGTGCACGGTGAGCTTGGCAGGGTCGGCGAGGCCGGTGATGACGACGGTGCCGCCCTTGCCGATGACGGCGGTCGCGTTCTGCACCACCTCTTCGTCGACGGTGCCCACCAGGATGAGGGCCTGATCGGCGCCCTGTCCCCAGGTCAGTTCGTTGACCTTCTCTGCCGCGGTCGCGGCGTCCGCGAACGCGTGGGTGGCGCCGAACTTCAGCGCGGCCTCCCGCTTCATGGCCACCGGATCCACCACCACGACGTACTTGGCGCCGGCGCTGACCGCGCCCTGCACGGCGTTGATACCGAGTCCGCCGATGCCGTAGATGACGACGGTGTCACCGGCGCGAACTCCGCCGGCGTACACCGCGGTGCCCCAACCGGACGGCACACCGCAGCCGACGAGGACGGCGGTCTCGAGCGGGAGCCAGTCGTCCACCTTCACCACCGAGTGCTGCGAGATGGTGGCGCGCTCCGCGAACGTGCCGAGCATGCACATGGCACCGAAATCCTGCTTGCCCGAGTGGAACCGGAACGATCCGTCGGGCATCGACCCCTCGAGGATCGTGGCGCCCATGTCACACAGGTTCTGGCGGCCGGTGGCACAGTACCGACACGTGCCGCAGTTCGGGATGAAGCTGCAGACCACGTGGTCGCCGGGCTTCACCTTGGTGACACCGGGGCCGACTTCCTCGATGATGCCGGAACCCTCGTGCCCGCCGACGATGGGGAAACGCGGCGGCAGATCGCCGTCGGTGAGGTGCAGGTCCGAGTGGCACAGGCCTGCCGCGACGTACTTGATGAGCACTTCGCCGGGACCCGGGCCGTCCAGATCGAGTTCGATGATCTCGAACGGCTTGTGCGTCTCGAACAGAACCGCTGCTTTGGTCTTCATGTCTTCTCTCCTCGTTGAGTGACGGTCAGAGTGCGATGTTGACGGCTTTGGTCTGGGTGTAGAGATCGATGGCGGTGGCCCCGAGCTCACGTCCCCACCCGGACTGCTTGTATCCGCCGAACGGCATGGCGGTGTCGAACCCGTTGTAAAGGTTGATCCACACCGAACCGGCCTTGAGCTGACGGGCCGTGAGGTGGGCCTTGGACAGGTCCTTGGTCCAGATTCCGGCGGCGAGGCCGTAGATGCTGCTATTCGCCGCCTTTGCGACTCCCTCCTCTGCGTTGAACGGGAGCGCTGCGACGACGGGGCCGAAGATCTCCTCCTCGACGATGCTGAACTCGGGCTTCACGTCCACGAACACCGTCGGCTCGACGTAGAAGCCGGTGTCGCCCCAGCGCTTTCCGCCGGTGAGGGCGCGGGCGCCGTCGGCGAGTCCGGCGGCCAGGTAGCCGGTGACCTTGTCGAACTGTTCCTGCGACACCAGCGGTCCGAGTTGGGTGGTGGGGTCGAGTCCGGGGCCGATCTTGACCTGGCCGGCGGCCTCGGCGACCGCTGCGGTGAAGTCGTCGAAGATGCTGTCCTCGACGAACATCCGGGTGCCTGCGACGCAGCACTGGCCGTGGTTGAACAGCCAGGCGTTGAGCGATCCGGTGACGGCGGCGTCGAAGTCCGCATCCGCGAACACGACGTTGGCGCTCTTGCCGCCGAGTTCGAGCGACACCTTCTTCAGGTTGCCCCTGGCGGCGTCGACGATCTTCTTCCCGACCTCGGTGGAGCCGGTGAACGCGATCTTGTCGACGTCGTCGTGGGCCGACAGTGCCGCGCCCGCGTCTCCGTAGCCGGTGACGATGTTGACGACGCCGGGCGGGAAGCCGGCCTCCTCGAACACCTCGCCGAGCAGGATCGCGGTGAGCGGGGTCTGCTCCGCGGGCTTGAGGATCACCGTGTTGCCTGCGGCGAGCGCGGGGGCCAGCTTGAATGCGGCCATCAGCAACGGGAAGTTCCAGGGAACGATCAGACCGCAGACGCCGACGGGTTCACGCAGCGTGTACGCATGGAACTGGCCACCGGGGACGAACGGCATGCTCACGTTGACCGTGCTGCCCTCGATCTTGGTGGCCCAGCCCGCGAAGTAGCGGAAGATGTCGGCCGACCAGGCGACGTCGACAGCGGCCGCGATGCCCGCCGACTTGCCGTTGTCCAGCGCCTCGAGCTGGCCGAATTCCTCGGCGCGCTCCGAGAGGATGTCGCCGACCCGCCAGATCAGCCGTTCCCGCTCGTTGGGCTTCATGGTCGCCCACGGGCCCTCGTCGAATGCCGTGCGTGCGGCCCGGACCGCGCGGTCGACGTCTTCGGCGCCACCGCGCGCGACGGTGGTCAGCACCTGCCCGGTGGCCGGGTCGATCGTCTCGAACGTCTCGCCGCTCGCCGATTCCACCCACTGCCCTCCGACGAGGAATCGCTTGGTGCCGGACAGAAAGTTCCGTACCGACGGCAAGAGTTCCGCTTGGCTGGGTTCGATCGTCGCTGTCATCAAAACCTCCGAAGTTGTGAATGTGACGTGGCTCATAGTGCACTGGTTGCCATATCACTAACTGTCCTGACTTCGGACACCTCCGGACGGTCGCGGATCGGTGGATGAAACTGCAGCTAGACGGTGATATCGAGGGCTCGGATCCGGACGTAGAGCGTGCTGCGGCTGATGCCGAGCGCGGCCGCGGCGTGCACCTTGTTGCCGCCACATTCCTGCAGTGCGTCGACGATGGCCTGGCGTTCGGCGCGCTCGCGGCCGGCCAGCCGGGACACCCGCGTCGGCGTCCGATACTGGTCGGGCAGATCCGCGACAGCGATGTTCGCGCTGCTGCGTCTGCCCGCGGCGGCCTGCAGCACGACGGACAGTTCCGCGATGTTGCCCGGCCAGTCGCGGGCGATCAGAGCGTCGAGCGCGCTCGCCGTGAGCCGGAGACCGGGACGGACCGAATCGAGGATCCCCTGCGCTATGTCCGCGAATTCGCGGCTGCGTTGCCGCAGCGGCGGAAGCACCACCTGTCCGGGACAGCGGCCCACCAGACCCGCCACGCCCGGCGGCAGGTCACCCAGAGGAGAACTCGTCATCACGATGCGTGGCCCCGCGTCGGCCGCCAGCATCTTCACGACCAGCGGCAGCATCGACTCGGGCAACAGTTGCACTTCCTCGATCACCAGGACCGCGGAGGGTCCCGCCGCCAGCGAGAGAAGTCGGTCGATCCAGGCCTCGGCGCCGTCGAGAGCGATGGCGGTGGCGTCCATACATACGAGCGACCGGTCGCCGGCCAGGTCGCGGACCGCCGTCGTCCTGCCGGTTCCCGGTTCGCCGCTGATCACCACCGGATCCCGGGTCCCGCGCAGCCGCGACAACTCCGACCTGCTGCGTTCGACGACGGAACTCGACGGGGACTTGCCGCGCCGGATGGGGGTGCTGGTCCGGCGGTCCGGCCGGACGACGAACACGGCCCCGCCGTCCGTGCCTGCCACGCGGTCGGCGCGGACCAACGCCGGTTCGCCCGAGGACAGTTGGATGCGCACCGTCTTCGACTGCTCCGGACGCAGGTCCGCGGCAAGCCCCCGCAGCGTCGCGTGATCGGACACCTGGAGCAGGTCGAGCGCCACCCGATTGCTGAGCAGGATGTCCTCGCCGATCGCGGTGACCGCCATCTGATTCTGCGGCGAGACCCGCTGAAACGCGTCCACGAGCCGCTGCTGAGACACCCTGGACCCTTCGAGCAGCCGTCGTTCGATGTCCCCCGCCGCGCGGGCCAGGAACGGGGCGAACAGCGGGTTGGCACGCGACGCGACGCCCGTCATGTCGAGGATGCCCTCGACGCGGCGCGTCACCGGATGCACGATCGGGTGTCCGTAACAGCTGAGGTCCTTGAACCGCTCGAGGTAATGCTCCTCGCCGTGGATCACGACTCCACGCCGGACCTCCATCGGAGTCCCCAGCGCGGTGGTCCCGACGCAGTCCTCGCCGAACCTCGACCCCAGCACCGCCCCGGCGCCGTCGATCAGACGCTCGAGTCGGGGGCCGTCGAAGAGCCGGGCGACGATGCGGCAGTCGCGGTCGGCGAGCAGGACACAGAATCCGGTGCCCTGGATCTGCTGTTCCATCTCGTCGAGGACGGGCCGGGCCGCCTGCAACAGCCGGCTGGACTCGTCCAGGTCGGAGCAGGAGTCACCGGTCGGCGTCGAACTCGGTTCCAGGCCGCTGAGCGCCGAACGCTTCCAGGACAACGCGATCTCCGGCCGCATCGCCGCGTGCCCGGTCATGCCGCCAAACTCCAACCTCGACTCCTTGCCGCGCGGGGGTCAGGTCGTGCACCGGTGCACGACTCACACCCGAACGTACCCACCCAGTGTGACCCACGCCATAGTGCCTGCGGGCGCGGCGAGCAACTGTCCGGAATCTGGACAGTGCCGCGTTAACTCAGTCGAACAGCCCCCGCACGAACGGGATGGTGTCGGCCTGCGAATCGACGAGCGTGCCGCTGTGGTCGGTGGGATAGGTCTTGAACGTGACCGGCTCACCGTTGGCGGTCAGCGCCGCGACCAGCGAGAACGCCGAGGGCGCGGGCACGTCGATGTCGGTGAGCCCCTGCCCGATGAACAGGGGACGGTCGTACCCGCTCGTCGGGACGCCCATGTAGTCCACGAGCAGTCCGTGGAAGTTCGGGATCTGGTTCAGCGGCTTGCCGAACAGGTCGCCGACCACCACACCCTCCGCGGCGTCGTGGAGGTCGTTGACGCACAGCTGCTCCGCGGCGTTCACGTAGTGGGCGCCGAGCGGGGTGAGATACGAGTCGAGGTCGATCTCGGGGTGCGCCGACCGCAGTCCCGCGAGGATGTAGAACAGGTACGACGTGAGGCCGGCGGGGATCGCCGTGGGCGGCACTCCCGGGCCGAGCGGCAGCAGTGTCAGCTCGATGTTCGCGGGCACACCCGTTCCCACGGCCCCGCGGTAGTCGAGCGTCTCGCCGCCGTACTCGGTGGCGTAGCGGGCGGTGGTGATCGCGGCGCCGCCGCCCTGCGACTGGCCGACCACGACCCACTTGTTCGACAGGGACTCGTCGACGGCGCGGGCGGCCTTCACCGAGTCGACGACGCTGTGCGCCTCGACCTTTCCGTCGAGGTACGGCATCACACCGGGTGTGCCGAGGCCGACGTAGTCGGTGGAGACGACGGCGTATCCCTGGTCGAGCCAGCGTCCGAGGTACGGGTAGTCCCGCTCGGGGAGCGCGGGCCCGACGAGCGAGGGCGCACAGTCGTCCGCGAGACCGGACGTGCCGTGCGCCCACGCGACCACCGGCCATCCCCCGTCGGGCGCCTCCCCCGGCGGCACGTACAGGGCGCCGCTGCTGAGTGCGGGGCTCCCGTCGGACCCGATCGACCAGTAGGTGATTCGCTGCGCGTCGGCGGCGCCGGGGATCCAGAGGTCGACGGGCAGAGGCTCGACCTCCACGACGCTCCCCGGCGCGCGTTCGGCCTCGTCCGCGAACGCGGCCGGGGAGGCGAGGCAGGTGCCGCCCACCGTCAGCGATGCGATCGCGACGCTTGCCGCGGCTCGCGCCATCCGTACCGAGTGTGTCTTCACCGCTTCAAGATAGAGCCTCCCCCGCACGTGAGTGGCAAAGCGTACGGGAGCACGCTTTGCCACTCACGTGCGCTACGTCTGGGACGCGAGATCCCGTCCCCGGGTCTCGGGGATCGTGAACAGTGCGGCGATCGAGACCGCGACCAGCGCGAGCGCGTACCACTCGAAGAGGTCCGGCGTGCCGCGGTCGGCGAAGTACGTCTGGACGTACGCGGCCGTTCCGCCGAACGCGGCCACACCGATCGAGTACGGCACGCCGACACCGGCGGCACGCAACCCGGTCGGGAACAGTTCGGCCATCATTGCCGGCATGACCGACAGGATCGCGCCCATCACGAACAGGGCGATCGCCATCGCGACGAACAGCGTGACCGCGCTGTGCCCGATCATGGCGTTGAGCGGGAACAGCAGGGCAGCGATACCGACGTTGCCGATGTATAGCACCGGCTTGCGTCCGATCCGGTCCGACAACGCACCCCAGAACGGCAGCGACGCAATCAGTACGAGGTTCGCGCCGACCCCCGCCCACAGTGCGCCGGACGGATCGATGCCCCGGACGGTGATCGCGTACGCCGGCGCCGACACGGCCCACACGTAGTAGACGACGGTGCCGCCGACCGTGAAGAACAGGATCTGGAACACCTGCCGCCGGTGCGCCAGGAACAGCTGCCACATCGACTGCTTCGCCGTCTCGTCACCCGACTCCTCGTAGACTTCGGTCTCCTTCATCCGGGACCGCATCCACAGCACGAACAGCCCGAGCACGCCGCCCAGCAGGAACGGCACCCGCCAGCCCCAGTCTGCCATCTGCTCCGAACTCAGCGTCGTCGTGAGCAGTGCGCCGAGAAGCGTGCCGACGACGACTCCGGTGGTGTTGGAGATGTAGATGAGACTCGACCACAGTCCACGCCGGGCCGTCGGCGCGAATTCGACGATGTAGGTCTGCGCGGAGGGCAATTCACCGCCGTGCGCGACGCCCTGCGCGAGGCGCGCCACGACGAGGACCACCGCCGCCGCGACACCGATCGTCTGGTGGGTCGGGGTCAGACCGATGATCAGGCTGCCGACCGCGGCCAGTCCGACGGCGAGCGTCATCGACAGCTTGCGTCCCCGCCGATCCGACAGCCAGCCGAACAGCAGACCGCCGAACGGCCTGGCGACGAATCCGACGGCGAAGACGCCGAACGACGCGAGCAGGTCGGAGACCGCGGAGCCGGTGTGGAAGAACTGCGGGGCGAAGAACGCGGCGAACGTCGCGTAGACGGTCCAGTCGAAGTACTCGATCCCGTTGCCCGTGCCCACGCCGACGATCGCGCGGGCCTTCTCCCAGCGCTCGGACCTCTGCCGGCCGGTGTGCGGGCCGGCGTTCACGGTCCCTCTCTCGGTGGCGATCTCGGTCATCGTGCGTCGCTCCCCGCCGCCACAGCAGCATTGTCGGATCGGGCCTTGTCCAGCCGTCGAACGGCCAGTCCGGCGTAGATGGTGGCGGCGTCGGCGAGTACCGCGTCGTCGAATTGCGCTCGGGGCGAATGGTTCATGGGAGCGGCAGCGGGATCGGCACCGGGCATGCACGCGCCCAGTCCGATGAACGCACCGGGCACTTCCTGCAGGACGTAGGAGAAGTCCTCGGACCCTGCCATCGGATGGGTGACCGTCTCGTATCGGTCCTCGCCCATGAGGTCGCTGACCACTTCGGCACCGAACGCGACCTCGTCCACGTCATTGATTGTCATCGGGAACTCGGGGGCCACGGCGACGTCGACCTCGACGCGTTGCGCGGACGCCACCCCCTCCAGCACCCGGCGCAGCGCCGCCGGGACCTTCTCGTACGTGGTGGGCGAATAGCACCGCACCGTCGCCTCGAACCGCGCATCGTCGGGAATGATGTTGTGCCGCGACCCGGCCTGCACGTTCGCGACCGTCACCACGACGGGGTCGAACACGTCGAACGTCCGGGTGACCATCGTCTGCAGCGACGTGATCATCTCGGCCATCGCGGTGATCGGATCCCGGGCAGTCGACGGGGACGATCCGTGGCCGCCCGCCCCGCGCACCGTGACGGTCAGCTTGTACGACGCCGCGAGCAGCGTGCCCGCCTTGGAGAAGAACCGCCCCTGCGGCTTCTGGCAGGAGAAGACGTGCATGCCGTAGGCGGTGTCGGCGCGGCGCCCGGCGGCGTCGAGCACACCCTCGTCCACCATGACCTTGGCGCCGTCCCACCCCTCCTCGCCGGGCTGGAACATCAGGACGACGTCACCCGCCAAGTGGTCGCGATGACGGCTGAGCAGGTGCGCCGCGCCGACCAGCGCAGCGGTGTGCAGATCATGTCCGCATCCGTGCATGGCGCCGTTCTGCGCAGCGAAGTCGAGTCCTGTCTGTTCGGTGACCGGGAGTCCGTCCATGTCGGCGCGCAGCAGCACCGTCTGCGCGGCGTCGATCGAGCGCCTGCCGCCGCGGAGCACCGCGGTCACCGACGTCGTGTTCGTTCCCGTCGAGATCTCGAGCGGAAGGCCGTCCAACGCCTCGAGGACACGTTCCTGCGTGCGCGGCAGGTCCAGTCCGACCTCCGGTTCGCGGTGCAATACGCGACGCAATTGCACGAGGTCACCCTGGAGGGCGCGGGCGTCGTCCACGAGATTCATTGCTCTCCCTTATGTCGGTGGTCACTTTCTCGACCGAATGCGTCGGTGGTCATATGCTGTGATCCGCGCAGCGACGGACTGCCGAGATCGTCGAAAACGATCATCTGCGCCGAGTCAGGGAAGGTTATATGAGCGAATTGCTGACTGAATCGGAGCTTTCGCTCATTCATGCACTGCAGATCCGTCCACGCGCGACGTGGTCCGAGCTCGCCCCGATCCTGCGGACGACGTCCGCGACGCTGGCAAGGCGATGGGAGTCGATCACCGAGCGCGGACTGGCCTGGATCACCGCGTACCCCGCGCCGATGACGGGCGCCGGTGCATTCACCGCCATGATCGAGGTGACGTGCGATCTCAGCGGCACGAAGGCGCTGGTCGAGGCCCTCACTCGCGACCCGCGGGTGGCGTCCATCGAGCATGCCGCGCGCGGGCGGGATCTCATTCTGACCGTGCAGACGGGGTCCCTGCACGAGTTGTCGGACCTGGTGCTCGAGGAACTGCCCGGCCACCCGAGCGTCAATTCGACCCGGACCCACACGTGCACCGCACTCCACGCGGAGGGCAGTCGCTGGCGCCTCGATTCCCTGGACACGGCACAGTCCGCCGCGATCGCCGCGCTGGAGAGCACCCCTCCGCAGTCCGGATCGGCTCGGCCGGAAAGCCTGACGGACGAGGTCGCCCGCGCGCTCGTCCGCGAACTCACCCGGAACGGCCGGGCGTCCGCGCGCGAGATCGCCTCGGTCATCGACCGGCCGGCATCGTCGGTTCGCAGGCAGCTCGCGGGGTTGCTGCGCTCCCGTGCGGTGGTGCTGCGCTGCGACGTGGCCCAGGACGCGACGCGGTGGCCCATCACCGTCACGTGGTGGTGCCGCCTGCCCGTGCGCGCACACCGGGAAGTCGTGGAGATCGTCAACACCCGGCCCGAACTAAGGTTGTGCATGTCGCTCACCGGACCCGCGAACTTCCTCGTCAGCATGTGGGTGCCCTCGCTGCCCGACCTGTTGCGGGTTCAGGAGTGGCTGGAGAGCCGAGCCCCCAGCCTCGAGATCATCGACTCGTCGGTCACGCTCCGGTCCCGGAAGCGGATGGGGTGGGAACTCGACACCCACGGCCGCGCGACCGGTTATGTCACCGCGCACGGCGGCTGACCGCTACGGTCGAATGGGCATCATCGGACCGGCTGGAGCAGGTGATCACCGTGACCTCTACCGCGAAAACGTCGACGACCGGCGAGCGTGCCGATTTGCTGGAGTCGCTGGCGAAGCACCGCTACTTCCTCCGCTACACCGTCCGGGACCTCACCGACGAGCAGGCGGCCCAGCGCACGACGGCGAGCGAACTGTGCCTGGGCGGACTCGTCAAACACGTGTCGGACGTCGAACGGGTGTGGGCCGACTTCATCGTGCGCGGCACCGACGCCGTTCGGGGCGGTCCCGCGGACGGCACCGGCACCGACAATCGCGAGAAGGAGTTCACACTCCGCGACGACGAGACGCTGGCCGACGTCCTCGACCGGTACGCGAAGGTGGCGCACCGGACCGACGAGATCGTGGCCTCGCTGCCCGACCTCGACATCTCGCATCCGCTGCCGAAAGCGCCGTGGTTCGAACCGGGATCACGCTGGTCCGCCCGCCGTGTCCTGCTCCACATCATCGGCGAGACCGCCCAGCACGCCGGGCACGCCGACATCATCCGGGAGGCTCTCGACGGGTCGAAGTCGATGGGCTGAGTCAGCCGCGGGTGCGAGCCTCGATGAGGAAGCGGGTCGAGTGCGCCACGAACGGCCCCTCCGCCTCGATCAGCTCATGGAGCTCCCGCAGCCGCTCGAGGTACCGCTGGACGGTGAAGCCGGGCACCATCCAGATCACTTTGCGCAGGAAGTAGATGACGGCGCCGATGTCGAAGAACTCGATCCGCAGGGATTCGAAGCGGAGATCGACGACGTCGAGACCGGCGGCCTGCGCGTCCGCACTCTCGTCCTCGTAGTGGCGGCCGCGCCGCACCTTCTCCGGTTGCGGCCCCAGGAAGTACTCGACGAGTTCGAAGACACTCGCATGCCCGACGTGCTGCGAGAAGTACGTACCTCCGGGTTGCAGGACGCGGGCGATCTCGTCCCACCACACCGTGGCGGGGTGCCTGCTCGTCATCAGGTCGAAGGCGCCGTCGGCGAAGGGCAGCGGCGGCTCGTCCGCGTCGGCCACCACCACCGCACCGAGCGGGTGCAGCAGCGCCGTGGCCTTCGCGACATTGGGCGGCCACGATTCCGTCGCCACCATCACGGGAGGCATCTTCGCCGCACCGGCGAGGACCTCCCCGCCCCCGGTCTGGATGTCCAGGGCGGCATTCGCGCGCGCGAGCCGTTCACCCATCAGGCGCTGGTATCCCCACGACGGCCGCTGTTCGGTGGCCCGGCCGTCCAGCCAGGAGAAATCCCAGCCGTCCACCGACACGGATTCCGCCTCGGCCACCAGTTCCTCGAATGTGCGTCCCATGCCGGAAGCCTGACAGAAAATTCCGGGTCGATCGAGCGGATTACGTGGGGAAGCACCGGGCCGCCGGCGATGTTGACCCAGACATGACCGTCCCGGAACACCACACCCGAATCGCCGAGGAACGCGCCGACACAGAACGCCGGATCGCATCGCTGACCGGCCGTTTCACTGCGATCGTGGAGGGTTCGGAATTCACCACGGACGACGACGAACACGACCCCGAGGGTTCGACCATCGCGTTCGAGCGGGCCCAGGTGTCGGCGCTACTGGCCGACGCGCGGCGCGAGTTGGAGGATCTGGCGGCGGCGCAGCAGCGGCTCGACGACGGGACGTACGGCCTCTGCACGCGGTGCGGCCTGCCGATCGCCGACGTCCGGCTCGACGCGCTACCTGCCGCGCAGACGTGTATCGACTGCGCCGGTTAGCCGGTGTTACCGGACAGGAGGGCTCCCCATTCCCGGGTGGCCACGTCCCGTGCCCGTCGATGGTCGTCTGCGGCGGGGTGCACGCCGTCGGCGAGGTCGGCGAGGGCTTCCGCCAGATCACCGACATCGACCTGATGCCGCATGGAGGAATCGAGTAGTTCGTCGAAGGCCTGGTCCGCGCTGTACGAGCTACCGCGCGCGGTGGTCAGGATCTGTACTGCAGCGTCCAAAGCGGACAGGTGCCGTGTCGCGCGGGTGTCGCGGTGAGCTTCGATCGTCAATCTTCCGCCTCTGAGGTGTCGCCACTGGGCGTTGCCGGTCTCTTGTCACCACATCACATCACGATCGGGGCGTCCGTGTTGCCGAATCGAGACCGTGTCCGAAAGTTGTTTCTCGCCAGCAGGATACGAACGCCGGCAAGATACTTGTAACTCTCGTTACTACTTCAGGGTACTACCCGTCGGTAGGGGCGGACGGCGCCACATTTCTGAATGGCTCCAGAACAGCGGATCCAAACCGAACAGTTCGGCCATTCCGGAATACTGGTTTCCGGGTGGAGGTCTCCGCCCGACGCGATCGGACGGCCGTGCGCCGCGCAGTCCCTGTGGACCCGTGTGACCAGAACTGTTCAGAATCGGGATGATTGACGTGAAACTCGTCGTCGACCTCAATCGGTGCCAGGGTTACGCGCAGTGCGTGTTCCTCGCACCCGGCGTCTTCACCCTGCACGGAGAAGAGGCACTTCTCTACGACGCGGGCCCCACCGACGACGAACGCGACCATGTGGCGCAAGCCGCCGCCGCGTGCCCGGTGCATGCCATCACCACGGACATCCCCGCCCGACACGATGGGCAGTGACGTGCGGATCGTCATCGTCGGCGCGTCGCTCGCGGGCCTGCGCGCCGCGGAGGCACTGCGGGGGCAGGGCTTCGACGGTTCCCTCACCCTGATCGGCGACGAACCCTACGAGCCGTACGACAGGCCCCCGCTGTCGAAGGCAGTGCTCCTCGGAATCATGCCGCCCGACCACGCGGCGCTGCCCTTCCGCCCGGACCTCGACGCGCAGTGGCGGCTCGGTGTGCGGGCCACCCGGCTCGATCTGGAGAACAACCGGGTTGTTCTCAGCGACGGCGACACCGTCGAGTTCGACAAGGTGCTGATCTCGACCGGCGTCCGCGCCAGGCCGTGGTCGAACTCGTCCGAGGCCGCACTCGACGGCGTCTTCACCATCCGAACCTGCGACGACTCACGCCGGCTGAACGAGCGACTGTCCGCCGGACCACGTCATGTCCTGGTGATCGGGGCCGGGTTCACCGGATCGGAGATCGCGTCGGTGTGCCGGGAGCGCGGGCTGTCCGTGACGGTCACCGAACGCGGCCCGGCACCGCTGGTCGGCGCGCTCGGCGGAGTGGTGGCGGCGGTCGCGGCCGACATGCAACGCGCCCACGGCGTCGACCTGCGCACCGGGGTCACGGTGACCGGGCTCGACGGGGACGGCAACGGGCAGCTGTGCCGTGCGCATCTGTCGGACGGGACCACACTCGACGTCGACGTGGCGATCGTCGCGCAGGGCAGTATCCGCAACACCGACTGGCTGTTCGGCTCCGGTCTCGCCGCGGGACCCCGCGGGGTCACGTGCGACGCCGGTTGCCGGGCATTCGACATCAACGGCATCGTCACCGACAACGTGTTCGTCGCCGGTGACGTTGCGCGGCAACCACATCCGCTCTACGACTACCAGTTGCTGGCACTGGAGCACTGGGGCAACGCGATCGGTCAGGCCGAGGTGGCGGCGCACAACATGATCCACGACGGTCTCCGCCGGCGGCCGCACCTCGAGATTCCGGCGTTCTGGTCCAGCCAGTTCGGCGTCAACATCAAGTCCGTGGGTATCCCCACCTACTCCGATCAGGTGGTAATCACGCAGGGTTCCGTCGCCGACCGGCGATTCGTGGCGGCGTACGGCTTCCGCGGACGCGTCACGGCGGCTGTGGCGTTCAATCAGGGTAAGTGGCTCGACTTCTACCGGGGCTTGATCGAGTCGGCGGCCGCGTTCCCCCCGGACTTCGACGTCATGGACCGGGCGGAGCCGTTCGAGGTGCGTGCGTCGGAGTTGCCGGACCCGGCCGTTCTCAGCCACGGACCCACCGTCGCGGTGACCGGCCATCTGCCGACCGAACGTCGCGTCGAGTTCGTCTCGCTACCGAAGTAACAGGGAGAGTGTCCATGTCGCGTGCGCAGCTGTTCCAGCGGATCACCGACCAGGCGAGCCGGCCGAATCCGTATCCGCTGTACGAGGAACTTCGTGAGACCCGGGTGGCGCCGCAGGACAACGGCTCCTACCTCGTCGGACGGTACTACGACGTCATGGCGCTCCTGCACGACCCGCGGATCAGCTCCGACCTGCACAACCGTGGTCCGGGACTTCCCGGATCGGATCGTGCCGGCGACGGGCCGGAGTCGTTCCTCAAACTCGATCCGCCCGAGCACGATCGGTTACGGAGACTGACGACGCGACAGTTCGGCCCGCCGCACAGCCCCGACCGAATCGACTCCATGCGTGGCGAACTCGCCACACTCGTCACGAAACTGGTCGACGGGCTGGACGGTAAGGAGCGCATCGACATCGTCGACGACTTCGCCTACCCCTTCCCCGTCACCGTGATCTGCCGACTGCTCGGAGTACCCCACGAGGAACCCAGGTTCCACGCCTGGGCCGACGCGTTGGTGGCAGCCATCGACCCGCGTCGCACCAGCGCCGACAACGAGCAGGTGAAAGTGGCGCAGAAGGCCCAGATGGAGATGGCCATGTTCATGGCAGGTCTCATCGAGGACCGTCGCCGCGATCCCGGTGACGACATGCTGTCGGGGCTGGCCAACGATTCGGGTCCCGACGGTCAGTTGAACACCGTCGAGTTGGTCACCAATTCCATCCTGCTGTTCATCGCCGGGCACGAGACCACCGTCAACCTCATCACCAACGGCATGCTGACCTTGCTGCGCAATCCCGACGTTCTCGAACGTCTTCGCGCCGAACCGCAGTTGATGCCGCAGGCCGTGGAGGAACTGCTCCGCTTCGAACCGCCCGTGCATCTCCTGGGTCAGCGAACGCCGATCGTGGACATCGAAATCGACGGTGTCACGGTCCCGAAGGGTTCGCCGCTCGTACTGGCATTGGCATCGGCCAATCGTGATCCCGAACGATTCGTCGACGCCGACAAGTTCGTCCCGAACCGCGCGGACAACCAGCACGTGGGTCTGGGCAGCGGCATCCACAGTTGCTTCGGCGCACCCCTCGCCCGCCTCGAGGGGCAGATGGCGCTCGCCGAACTCATCCGCCGCCTCCCCAATCCGCGCCTCGTCGAGGACCCGCCGCCCTACCGGCCCAACCCGGTGCTGCGAGGCCCACGGCACCTGCTGGTGGACTGTGGGTGAGCTGCCGCCGCGCATCCTCGATCAACTCACCGGGGTGATGTCGGTGATTGATTCGCGGTCTTCGGGTGGGGTCGATGTGTGGTGGCGGAATCCATTCGGTCCGGCCCGCGTATGCGGAATGGTGGGGCGCAGACCTCGTCGCCCATCCGGCCGGACCGTCGTTGACCTGAGCATGGCAGGCGTCGCAAACCAGGGCGAGACCCTCGATGTCGGTGTGCCCACCCTTGTGCCAGTCCGTGACATGGTGAACCGCACACAGACTCGCCGGTGACGAGCACCCCGGCCGGGTGCAACCCCCATCTGCGGCGATCAGCGCGAGCCGTTGGTCGGCGTTGGCCAGACGACGTCGCCGACCAAGGTGCAGTGGACGACCCGCATGGTCGAATAGCGCGAGCACCGGATGCGCCTCCTCGGCCAATGCTAATGCGTCCGCGATCGGGAGCAACCCACCGGTGGCGGTCGTGGCCAGACCACCGACCGCCTGCTCCAGCTGCTCGAGTGTCATAGTGACGATCACCGTGGCAGGGAGGCCCCGGTGCCGGCCGAGCACCCCCGACTCGAGCAGCGCCCGGAACACTGTGCTGAACGCATCGTGATTGCGCTGCGCTGCGGTGCGGGTATCGCGGACGGCCGCCGCCGCCAACAGGTCACGATCGATCGACGGGTCTTCGCCGTCGCCGGCCGGCGAGGCGGGATCGTCCGGATTGTTCATTCCGGGCCGCGCCCATTTGGCGAGGATCGGATCGAGCATCGCCCGCGCTACGGGATCGAGCTCACCGGAGATTCTCGACATCAGCTCGGTGTCCTGCCGACCGATCGAGATGCCCCGTCGGCGTTTCCGTCGCGGTCGTCGCCGAGGTTCCCGTCCGGATTCAGGTATGCCAGCAACCGGTGCCCGGCCTGCTCCACATCCTCCGGGGTTCCGCTTCTCGCCAAGTTCGCGAGCACGGCCTCGGCGTCGGCGACCGCGTCGTTGTCGACGGCGTGGGGAATCTTGCGCATCACCTTCGCAATCGCCCGCACATGATCCGTGCCGATGTCACCGTCGCTCTGTGCCGCAGCGGTTTCCGGCAACACCGGTGGCATCGGTTCGCCGGCCATGGTGTGCCACACGCCCAGCTCGCGGGCAGCGGTGAGGCGGGCGGACGCGTCCGCGCCCGAGATCCGGAGTACGTCGATCAGGAGCTTCTTCGGCGACGAATACCCCAGACTTGCCGGGACCGAACGTTCCACGCTCTCCACGACCAAACGGTGTGAGACCGCCTCCGCGCGGCGAAGCCACTGCTCCACCCCGCGCATCACCTCGACGAGATCAGAGTCCGACAACTCGGCCAGCCCGGCATCGAGCAACCCGTCCACCGCGGCATCGAGCATCGACATATGCTCCGCCACCCGGCTACCCGCCGACCCTCCAGTCGAACTCATGTGCGAATACTACCGCGAGGGTCCGACACGTTTCGGAGGCGAAACCGAGCCTCCCCACCGGACCGATCAGACCCCGCGATCGCGCAGTGACTCGGACGGCGTCACGCCGTACTTGCGGCGGTAGGCGGCGGCGAATCTTCCGGTATGCATGATTCCCCAGCGTGTCGCGACTTCGGAAACGGTAGCGCAGGAGCCGATTCCGGTGAGGTCGGCGTGGACACGCTCGAGGCGCACGTCGACGAGGTACTCCATCGGAGTCATACCCACGTATTCGCGGAACCCCTGCTGCATGCGCCGGACGCTCACTCCGACGAGTTCGGCCATCTCCCCCGCGCTCCACGGGCGGGCCGGGTCCTGCTGGATCGCGTCGATTACTCGCTTGACGATGCGCGGCCGGATTCCCGCGGCACCTGTGTCGTCGTCCGGCATCGCGGTGAGCACGAGCGCAGTGGTCAACGCTCCGCACAGTTGTTGCGACACCTGATCGCTGTGTAGGAGAACGCTGTCGCGCAACGCCTGGTCGGCGATGGAGCGGACGAACCTCAGCCAGTCGGCGCCTGCGCCGGTGCGCAGGTCGAGTTGCCGCGGCAACTCCTGGCCGGGCCGTGCGAGCACGCGGTCCATTTCGCGCTGCAGGTAGTCTCGGTCCACCTTGAATCCGATGATCTCGCAGGAACTGCTCCAGTTGGTGATGACGGTGCGGGTGTCGGGCGGGCAGATGGTGGCCAGCCCAGGCGTCGAGGTCACTTCCGTCCCGCCGGTGACGGAGACGATGCGGCCGGCCAGGGGGATGTTGATGCCGTACGCACCGGGATGGTCGGACTCGATCGACACGGGCGCGCCGAAACCGATCCGGGCGAGCCTGGACGGGCCCATCTGCGAGGACTCCAGGGAAGACCGCGCAGCGGTGTCCCGTGACAGCGGACGCAGCTCGTGAGGGAAGTACGCGTCCGCGACCACCTCGTGAACCTCGTCCCAGTCGGTGAAACCGGGACCTTCCAACCGTCCTCGCATGCGTACGTCCAGACCTCTCACCTCGCGCCACGACCGCGCATGGGCAACTCCCGACCCTAGCATCGCCTGTGACTCACGTCACTGCAAGCGCCGGCGACTCACGTCCGGCAAACCCGTTTCGCGTTCCGGATCGCGCCTTCGCAATGCGGATCGACGGACTGTGACGCCCGTCATACGTTGTGCAGGTCCCCAATCGCAGGGGTAATCGCACGAATCGTGCAGAAAGGCGGTCAGGAGAAATGGACCAGCGCACTCTGCGTAACATTTTCGGCCAGTTCGCCAGTGGCGTCACCGTGATCACGTGCGCCAATGCCGCCGGTGAGCCGCACGGCGCGACCGTCACCGCCTTCACCGCCGTCTCGATAGAGCCGCGGCTGTGCCAGGTGACGTTGACCCGGAAGTCGAAGGCATGCAGCTACCTCGGTGATGCGCCGTTCGCGGTGAACATTCTGGCCGCCGATCAGCTCGACACGGCCATGCACTTCGCGGGCAAACCGCAACGGACGGAACCGGTGTGGGACTCCGCTGGCATCGCTCCCGCGCTGTCCGGCAACGCGGCCACGCTCACGTGCTCACCCTGGGCTTCCTACGACGGCGGTGACCACATCATCTTCATCGGCGAGATCGTCGACGCGACCGTCGACGCGACCAAGGACCCACTGCTGTTCTACCGCAGCACCTTCCACGACCTCGGTGCCACCTCGGGCACCACGGCGTGGAACGGCTGCCTCGACGACCCCCACAGCGGATGGTTCGATGCCGCCGCGTCGATTACTCCGCTCCACCTGCAGCTCGCTCAGGCTGCCTCGTAATCCCGACCGAAAGGGAACACCATGACCACCACCGAAGCTGCCCCCGATACCGACGTCGACCGCACGAAGGTCAATGTCGCCGCCGACTGTGAAGCGAACCGGACCGCGAACTTCGCCACCCGTCCGATGACGGGTGACGAGTACATCGAGTCGCTGCGCGACGACCGCGAGATCTACCTGCACGGCGAGCGTGTCAAGGATGTCACGACGCATCCGGCGTTCCGTAACCCGATCCGGATGACCGCCCGCCTCTACGACGCGATGCATACCGGCGAGCACGTCGACACCCTGACCACACCGACGGACACCGGCAGCGGGGGTGTGACGATGCCGTTCTTCCGGGCGCCGAAGAACTCCGACGATCTGCTGAAGGATCGTGACGCGATCGCCACCTGGGCGCGGATGACGTACGGCTGGATGGGCCGTAGTCCCGACTACAAGGCGTCCTTCCTCGGCACCCTGCACGCGAACAAGGAGCTGTACTCGCCGTTCCAGGACAACGCCGAGCGCTGGTACAAGGAATCGCAGGAAAAGGTCCTGTACTGGAACCACGCGATCATCAACCCGCCCGTCGACCGGCAGCTCCCGCCCGACGAGGTCGGTGACGTGTTCATGAAGGTCGAGAAGGAAACCGACGCCGGACTCATCGTCAGTGGCGCCAAGGTCGTGGCCACCGGCTCGGCCATTACCAACTATAACTTCATCGCCCACTACGGCCTGCCGATCAAGAAGAAGCAATTCGCGCTGATCTGCACCGTCCCGATGGACGCACCGGGCGTGAAGCTGATCTGCCGCACCTCCTACACCCAGCAGGCCGCGGTGATGGGCTCCCCGTTCGACTACCCCCTGTCGTCGCGGATGGACGAGAACGACACGATCTTCGTCTTCGACAAGGTGCTCGTGCCGTGGGAAAACGTGTTCATGTACGGCGACGTGGACAAGATCAACGCGTTCTTCCCGCAGTCCGGATTCCTGCCGCGTTTCACCCTGCAGGGCTGCACCCGCCTGGCCGTGAAGCTGGACTTCATCGCCGGCCTGCTGATGAAGGCCCTCGACGCCACCGGAGCCGGCGGGTTCCGTGGGGTGCAGACCCGCGTCGGTGAGGTCATCGGCTGGCGGAACCTGTTCTGGTCGTTGACCGAATCGATGGTCCGCGACCCGGAACCGTGGGTGGGCGACACCGTCATCCCGAAGCTCGAGTACGGGCTGACGTACCGGATGTTCATGCAGCAGGGCTACCCGCGGATCAAGGAGATCATCGAACAGGACGTCGCGTCCGGGCTGATCTACCTGCCGTCCTCGTCCGCCGACTTCAAGAGCCCCGACGTCCGCCCGTACCTGGACAAGTATGTCCGCGGTTCGGAGGGGATGACCGCGGTCGAACGCGTCAAGATCATGAAGGCGCTGTGGGATTCGATCGGCAGCGAGTTCGGTGGCCGCCACGAGTTGTACGAACGGAACTACGCCGGCAACCACGAGGGCGTGAAGGCGGAACTGCTGATGTTCGCCGAGAACCGGGGCACGGTCAGCTCGATGAAGGGTCTGGCCGAGCAGTGCCTGGCCGAGTACGACCTCGACGGGTGGACCGTGCCCGACCTGATCGGCAACGACGACGTGTCCTACTTCGGCCGCAGCTAATCGCGCAGACCAGGAGAAACATGACCACCATCGACAGCCCTACCGCGGTCGGCTCCGGCAACGCCGCCACCGACAAGTTCAAGGGCGCAAGGTTCACCGCCGACACGTCCCCGGAACGCCTGTCCGCGATCGCCACCGAGGCGCTCGCCGGGCTGAGCGCCCTGATCCACAAGCACGCCGTCACCTACCCGGAGTACCGGGTCCTCAAGCAGTGGCTCATCGATGTCGGTGAGGGCGGCGAGTGGCCGCTGCTGCTCGACGTGTTCGTCGAGCACGACATCGAGGAGGTGAACTCCACCAGGTTCCGGGGCACCAAGGGCAGCATCGAGGGACCGTACTACGTGCCCGGGGCACCGGAACTGCCCGCGCGGTGCACCCTGCCGATGCGCGACGAGGACCGGGCCCACCCCGCGCTTGTCCTCCGCGGCCGGGTGACCGACCTCGACGGGGCCGGCCTCGGCGGTGCGATCATCGAATTGTGGCACGCCGACGACGAGGGCTATTACTCGCAGTTCGCGCCGCACCTACCGGAATGGAACCTGCGCGGCACCATCGTCACCGACCCGGAGGGGCGGTACGAGATCACCACCATCGAGCCTGCCCCGTACCAGATCCCGACCGACGGCCCGACCGGTCAGTTCATCGAGGGGGCCGGCTGGCACCCGTGGCGGCCGGCGCACCTGCACCTGCGGGTGACGTCCCCGGGCAAGCAGCCGATCATCACCCAACTGTACTTCGCCGGCGGCGACTGGATCGACGACGACGTCGCCACCGCAACGAAACCCGAACTCCTCCTCGATCCGCAACTCGACGACGCCGGGCGTAAGGTTGTCAGCTACGACTTCGCGCTCGATCCCGCCGCGGACTGAGACACCACCCTCCCCCGGGCGACGCGAAAGATCGTGTCGCCCGGGGGATCGACGTTTGTGGAGGAATCATCATGCCGAGCACATCACCGGTGCGGTCAACGGAGTTCGTGCACACCGCGACGGCCGTGATCGAGGTCGTCGTCGAGGGCAGCGGTCCGTCGGTGATCCTGCTGCCTTCGCTCGGGCGCGAGTCGTACGACTACGACGACGTCGCGAGTGGACTCGCGCAGAACGGCTTCCGGGTCTCCCGACCCCAGCCGCGTGGCATCGGCCGGAGCACGGGACCATTGGAGAACATCACGTTGCGCGACCTGGCCGCCGACATCGGAGCGGTGATCGAGGCGCAGGACAACGGTGCGGCCGTCGTTCTCGGTCATGCCTTCGGGCACTACGTCGCCCGGATGCTCGCCGCCGACCGGCCCGACCTGGTGCGCGGCGTCGTCGTGGCTGCGGCGGGCGCCCGCAACTACCCGGCCGCACTGACGGCGCTGGCGGTCAAATGCTCCGATTCCTCACTGCCCGACGAAGAGCGGATCGGCTACCTGCAGATCGGATTCTTCGCCCCCGGCAACGATCCGAGGGAGTGGCTCACCGGTTGGTATCCGGAGGTGTCGAAGCGGCAGCTCGCCGCCTCGTCCGCCACACCCAAGGAGGAGTGGTGGGATGTCGCGCACCAGCCGATCCTGGATCTGCAGTCCGCTCTCGATCCGTTCCGCCCGCGTGAGACGGAGAACGAATTGCGGGATCGGTTCGGCGAATTGGTTACCGTGACCGTCGTGCCGAACGCGAGCCATGCGCTGATGCCGGAAGCGCCCGCACAGGTTGTGCGGGCGCTCACCGACTGGATTCGGGCTCTCGACAGCTGAGCTGTCAGACCCTTTCGAAGATGGCGGTCAGCCCCTGGCCACCGCCGATGCACATAGTCTCCAGGCCGTAACGGACTCCGCGACGGTCCATCTCGCGCAGCAGTGTGGTGAGGATCCGCACTCCCGTCGCGCCGACGGGGTGCCCGAGCGAGATTCCCGAGCCGTTGACATTGGTGCGGTCGAAATCCTGTGCACCGAAGTTCCATTCGCGCGTGACAGCCAGCGCCTGTGCGGCAAAGGCCTCGTTCAGTTCGATGAGGTCGATGTCGGCGAGGGTCAGCCCGGCGCGTTTCAGGGCCCGTTCGGTGGACGGCACCGGTCCGATGCCCATCTCGGACGGCTCCACCCCCGCGACCGCCCAGGTGACCAGGCGTGCGAGGGGCCGGAGCCCCAGACGCTCCGCCTCCGCCCGGGTGGTGACGAGGCATGCTGCCGCACCGTCGTTCTGCCCGCTGGCGTTGCCGGCGGTGACGGTCGCGTCGGGGTCGGTGGCGCCCATGATGGGCCGCAACCGAGCGAGCGACTCGATTGTCGTGTCGGCACGGGGGTGCTCGTCCCGATCGACGACCTGCGGATCGCCCTTCCGGACGGGAACTTCCACCGGCACGATCTCCTCGGCAAACTTTCCCGAGTCGATCGCGGCGACCGCCCGCCGGTGGGAACTCACCGCGAGCTCGTCCTGCTCTCGACGGCTGATGTCGTACTTGCGGCGCAGGTTCTCCGCCGTCTCGAGCATGCCGCCCGGCACCGGATAGTTGCGTCCGCCTGCGGTGACACGACCGCGGGCGAGCCTGTCGAGGAGCGCTGCCGGCGCACCTTTGGCTCCCCAGCGCATCGACTCCGTGTAGTACTCGGCGCGGCTCATCGATTCCACGCCGCCGGCGATCACCAGCTCGGCGATCCCCGTCTGCACCCGCATCGCCGCGTCGAGCACGGCCTGCAGACCGGATCCGCAACGACGGTCGAGTTGCTGACCGGGAACCGTCACCGGCATTCCCGCGTCCAGGGCCACGACGCGGCCGATGGCAGGCGCCTCACCGTTCGGGTAGCACTGACCGAAGATCACGTCGTCGACGCGGCCCGGATCCACCTTCGTCCGCGTGAGCAGTTCGGACACCACCCGAGCGCCGAGGTCGGCGGCGGGCGCGTCCTTGAACTGCCCGCCGTATCGGCCGACGGGGGTGCGCAGGGGCTCGCAGACGACGACGTCGTCCGCCTGGGCATTCGTACTTTCAGGCACTGCGGAAATCCCTTTCGTGATCGGTCCAGCGCTGCGCCCATTCACGCAGTTCGACCGCTCGGATCTTGGCTCCGTTGCCGCCCACGGTGGTCGGCATTTCCTCGATCACGTGCACCGCGGCGGGAACCTTGAACGCCGCCAGCGACTCTGCGCACCAGGCCCTGAGCTCGGCGGCGCCGGCCGACGTGTCTTCGGTGGGAACGACGAACGCCACGGCCTCGGTGTATCCGCCGGTGCCGGTGATGCCCACGACCTTCGTCAGGTGGACGGCGTCGTGTTCCGCCAGCCGGTGCTCGATCTCGGCGGGGTCCACCAGGAACCCGCGTAGCCGGAGCACGTCCCCCATTCGGCATACATACGTATAGCCTCCGTCGCCGGTCGCGACGGCGAGGTCGCCGCTGCGGAACCACCCGTCCCTCGTGAACGCCCGTGCGGCCGCATCCGGATTGCCGAGGTAGGCGTCGACGACGTTCGGTCCGCGCACCTGAAGCTCACCCTGCTCACCGTCCGGAAGGACCGAGTCGTCGAGCGGATCGACGATGCGAACCTCGATGCCGGATTCGACCGGGCGCCCACCGCCGTTCCAGCGCAGGGATTCCGGGTCCGCGGCATCCCACAGCAGCATCAGGGCGAACACCTCGGACGACCCGAAGACGCCCGTGGTGACGGCACCGAACTCGTCACGCACCCACGCGGCCACCTCGTGCGAGCGGCCGAGGAAGTCGGCGATGCCGAGGCGCTTCAACGACGACAGGTCGGCACGGTTACCCGCGTGCCACGTGTCGTGGAGCCGGGTGAAGAGATCGTCGCCGCCGACGACGTGCGTGACCTTCAGCGACTCCATCCGGGCCAGCGTGACCGCGGCGTCGAAGACGGGCTCCATCAGCAGCGTACCGCCGCCTGCGAGAGTGGCCAGGGCAGTGCTGTATCCGAACACCCCCGACACCGGCAGCACGCACAGGGTGACGTCTCCCGGTTCGACGGCAAGGACGACGGCGTCGGCTCGCGCGTGCCGGACCACCGCCGATTCGCGATGGGCTGCGAGTTTGGGAACACCGGTGGATCCGGATGTCGTGAACGCGACCGCGAGCACGTCGTCCGGGGCAGCCCGCTCACCCGCAGCGGTGATGGTCGCCATGTCGGGTGTCACCGGCACCTGGACGGTGCCGGTGTCCGCGCTGCCCGCTGTCCAGGCGCCACCGCCGAGGTCGAATCGCGCCGGGTCGGGGGCGTCGCCCGTCGTTCCGGGACCGCGCACGACGGCGACTGCCGGCGCCGGGAGGTCGAGGGAGTGCTGTGCCTCTCCGAGTCGTCCGAACAGGTCGAGACCGTGGAAGTGATCGGCCACGGCGACCACCGCGGGGCGCGCCGAGGTGAGGATGTGTGCGATCTCGTGGGTGTTGTACCGGGTGTTGACGCCGATGACGTGTGCACCCACGGCGGACGCGGCGAGTTGCCAGACGATCGCGTCCGACCAGTTCGGCAGCAGGACGGCCACACACTGGCCGCGCCGGACGCCGACGCGCAGGAGTTCCGACTTCAGGCCGTCGACGCGGGCTCGGAGTTCGCTGCGGCTGGTGACGATCGGCTCGCCGTCGACGACGTCGAGGGCGGCAGCGGCACCCGGGTCGGCGGTCACGAGTTCCTCGAGCAGCGAGGCGAGTGTGTCACGACGCGTCGCCGTGTCGTGCGCCGTCACGAGAGCACCACCGCCGCACGCAGATCGGTCAACCACTCGTCCGCCATCGAGGCGAAATCGTCGATCTCCTCCATGGGGTAGTGGCCGATGCCCTCGAGCAGAGTGAACGACGCAAGTCCGGGACGGGCGGCGTCGAGTGCCGACACGGTTTGCTCGACGCGTCCGGCGTCGATCCACGGATCCTGCGCTCCGGCGACGAGTCTGAGAGGACAGGTGATCTCGGCGATCCGGTCGCGCACGTCGTGCGTGCCCCAGCCGATCAGGTCGGAGGACGAGATCTCCGGGTCCTCACGCTTGTGCATCGTGGCGATCAGGTGCGCCTTCGCCTCGGGCACGGTATGTCCGACGGAGGCGAGCGTGCCCAGGTAGGTGCGGTCGGCGCGGCTGGGCCCGGCGACATCCTCGAGTTCGCGGCGCAGCCCACCCACGTTGACGCGGCCGGGACCGGCCTCCGCTGCCATCGCAATCGCTCCGGCCAGCGGCCTCGACGACCGCGTGGCGAGCTCGAGTGTCAGCTTGCCACCGATGGAACACCCGACGACGAAGGGCCGTTCGACGGCGAGCGCATCGAGGACCTTCCCGAGCCAGTCTCCGAACGTGACGATGCTGGTGACGGGACCGTCGACCGCGGGCTCGGAACGTCCGTGCCCCGGAAGGTCGGGGACGATCACCCGGTAGCCCCGGCTTGCCAGTTCGGACGCGACGCGCCGCCACTGGACTCCGCTCTGGCCTGCGGTGTGCAGGCACAGAACTGTGGGCGCCTCGGTGTCCGGCTGATTGTCGGGGGTGATGATCTCGACGAAGCCGAGCGCTCCGTCGATCTCCAGGTATCGGGCCTCGATCATGGCCGGGCCTCCCTTCCGCACGTGAGTGGCAAAGAGTGCCCCGACACGCTTTGCCACTCACGTGCGGCGCTGCGGGCATGGGCGATGATGATGTCGAGTGGTTTGGTCAGGCGCAGGTACTCGTACCCGTCACCGCTGGAGGAGAATTCACCACTGATGGCGCGGCGCATGAAATCGTTCCGTTCGGCGAACACGAGGTCGACCCAGGTGACAGCCGGGGCGATGAGCGTGAACGTGGCCCCACCCGGGACGCGGCGGGCGACGTCGATGATCGTTCCGCGGTAGATCCGCAGCTGCAGTTCGCGGGCCCGGCCCGAGGAGTCGGTGCAACGCAGACCCACGGTGCCATCCCACGTCGACAGTGAGGACGCGAAGGCTGTATCGGTGGAGAGAGATTCGCGGAGACGCTCTCCCCAGGCCGGTGTGCAGAAGTCGACACCGGGATCGAATCGCACCTCGGACGGTTCGGGCGAACGCCACGTCTCGATTCCCTCCTCGCGAATCGACCCGGCCTCGTCGACGAGCCGCACGTGGCGATCGAACTCGGCTCCGGTCTCGGACTGTTCGACGCGCGTGACGACGGACTCGACGTGGACGACGTCGTCGCCCGCCACCGCGTACTGCGAATTCCATTGCAGTCCGGTGCGTGTGGCACCGGACGTCGTCGCCGGAGCGAGTACTCCCGCCACGACGATTCCCGTCAACGACGCCTCCGGCCATGACAGTCCGAGTTCGGAGACTCGCCGGGCGTCGCTCACAGTGCGATCGCCGACGGCGATGCTCGTGGTGAGTGTGCTCATTCGTCCGCCCTTCCCAGGAGTTCGTCGGAGATGATCCGCATCTGGATCTCGCTGGTGCCCTCGAAGATCTTCGTCAACCGCGCATCGCGCCAATGCCGTTCGACCTGGAAGTCGGTGGTGTACCCGGCGCCGCCGTGAATCTGCACCGCCTCACTCGTCACCCGCTCGGCCATCTCCGTCGCCACCAACTTGCACATCGACGCCTCCAGCGAACACCGCCGGCCGGTGTCGATATCGGTGGCCACCGAGTACATCAATTGCCGGGCGGCCTCGATGTCGGCGGCCATCGTCGCGACCTTGAACCGCAGATGCTGAAAATCGGCCAACTCGTGCCCGAACTGCCTGCGGGTGTGCAGATACGCGATCGAATCCTCCAACGCGCCCCGCGCCAGACCGATCGCGCGGGCCGCGGTATGCGCCCGCCCCACCTCGAGACCGGACACCGCCAGGTAGAAGCCCTTACCCTCCTCACCGAGCATGGCCGTGGCGGGCACCCGGAAATTGTCGAACGAGAGCTCCCACGTGCTCCACCCGAAATATCCGATCTTGCGGATCTTCGTCCCGCTGATCCCTTCGGGGAACCCGCCGCGCTGCTTCTCGATCAGGAACGCGCTGATCCCGCGGTGCGGTTTCGCCGGATCTTTGTTCGGATCGGTGCGCGCGAACAGCACCAGGTAGTCGGCCTCGTCGGCGTACGTGCACCACATCTTGGTGCCGCTGATCACCCAGTCGTCGCCGTCGCGGGTCGCGCGGCACGAAATGTTCGCCACATCTGATCCGGCCTCGGCCTCCGACAGGGCGTACGCACCGAGGTACTCACCGCGGGCGACCTTCGGCAGCAACGCCGCCTCCTGCTCCGGGGTGAACCCGCCGCCCATCCCGTTACCGCGGGCCAGCAGCCCCGACACGCTCATCCACGCCCGGGACAACTCCTCCGCGACCAGGCAGTACTCGAACACCCCGAGACCGAGACCGCCGTGCTCCTCGGGGATCATGATCCCGAAGAACCCGACCTCGGCCATCGCCTTCTTCAACGTGTCCGGGATGGTGCCCTGCACCGGGTCGAGTTCGTTCGCGACCGGGAGCACCTGCTTCATCGCGAAATCGCGTGCCAGGTCGCGGATCGCCACCCGGTCCTCGGTCAGATACCGCGGTGAGTCGGTACGCGGCTGTGACGGCCGGTGAGTCATGGACACTCCTCATCCACTCGAACTACGGGGCGCGTGACTCGGGAGAACTCGCGGTTCCACACTCGGATCACATTAACGCTTGTTCACCCAGTACAGCACGGACGGGAACGCACCGTCAATGCCGAATCTCCCCGATTCAGGCGGGACGGTATCCGACCAGGTTGAGCGCATAGACGCCGTACGAGTCCGCGACCGCCTGCGCGGACAACGGTCCGTCCGGGCGGTACCAGAGCGCGATTCCCGCGCACATGGTGAGCACCGCGGTCACCGCCTGGTGAACATGGGGGACGTCGAAGTCGCCGCCGGCCACCCCCGCCTCCGCGATGGTGACGAACAAATGCTCCTGCGCGTCGCGCGAGCCCACGACCCGTTTGCGGTCCACCTCGTCGAGGTACCGCAGTTCGGTGTTCGCCACCAGGCAGGCTTGCTGGTTGCGGGCGGTGTACAGCGAATGCGCGACCACCGCAGCCGTCCACTGCTCCGCCGGTGCGGACCCTGCCCTCCGCAGTGCGGTCCGGGTGGCGGTGAACTGCTCATCACTGGCCGACCGCAGAATCTCGACCAGGAGCTCGTCCTTGTTCTCGAAGTGGTTGTACACGTTGGCGGCGCTGCAGCCAGCACGTTTGGCGATGGTGCGCATGGTCGCCGCGTGAAAGCCGGCGGTATAGAACTCCTCCAGCGCCGCGTCCAGGATCCGCTGCCGGACGGAGGGAATCACTGCACCGCTTGACCGAGTGTTCATCCCTCGGAGGGTAGGTGCCACGCGAGGCGCGGGCAATACAACCTGAAGAAAATGCAGCTCACCACGCATCACGCACGGCGGACAGGGCGAGCGGCGCACGGTGTTGACCGACGGTAGCGCGTCCGTTATGGTCCAGATCACGTGAACGATTGTTAATTACCGGTTCGCGCATTCCGCTCCTCACACCGTGGAGGTATGCCACCTTGAGCACCCTCGAAGAACGAATCCGCCGCCTCGAAGACCTGGAGGCCATCCGGTACCTCGACGCGCAGTACTGCCGCCATCTCGACGACGGCAACTGGGACGCCCTGATGGATCTGTTCACCGACGACGGCGAATTCGACGGGCTGTCCAACCCGAAGGGCAAGAGCGAGATGCGGGCGTTCTTCGCCGGCCTCGCACCCGGCGGGCTCACCGCGTTCTGGCACTTCATCACCAACCTGGAGATCGACCTCGACGGCGATCGCGCCACCGTCCGCTCGTTCCTGTGGCAGCCCTGCGTGTCCGACGGCAACGCTTCGATCGCCGCCGGCCGCTACACGGACGAGGCCGTCAAAGTCGACGGCCGCTGGCTGTACCGCGTCAAGCAGGTGCGCTTCCACTACTTCGGTCCGCTCACGGAGGGCTGGGACGAGAACCAGTTCGCGCTCGACTCGGCGCGACGTGCGGCGGTGAACGCGTGACCACCGAGTCCCCCGCCACCGCGGCGAGCGCAGCCGTCTGGTCACCGATCCTCGCATTGCCGGAGTTCGTCGAACTGCGGCGACGACGCCGGGCCGTCACCACCGGACTCGGCCTGATCGCGATCGCACTGTTCTCGGGGTTTCTCGTCGGATTCGCCTTCTTCCCCGAATCCCTCGGCGACAACACGGCATTCGGCATTCCACTGTCTCTGTGGGTGGTGTTCTCCCAGTTCGCCGGCACCTGGGTGCTCGTGTACGCGTACTTCCGCCTCTCCCGTACCTTCATCCAACCCGCCGCCGATGCCGCCGTCCGGGCCATCGCGCAACGTGATCAGGAGCGTGCCTCATGACCGGCGACGCCGATTTCCTCGCCATCGGCATCTGTGCCGCCGTCATCTCGCTCACGCTGTGGGTGACGTTCGCCGCATCGCGCCGAAGCCGTAGCGCCACCGGATTCTTCGCTGCGGGACGCTCGATCACCGGCTGGCAGAACGGTTTCGCGATCGCCGGCGAATTCATCTCCGCGGGCAGTTTCCTGGGCACCACGGGCTTGATCTTCTACAAGGGCGTCGACGGCGCCGTCATTCTGTGCACGTCGGTGGTCTCCTTCCTCCCCGTCCTCTTCCTCCTCGCCGAGAAGATGCGGAACGTCGGAAAGTTCACGCTCGCCGATGTTCTGGTGTTCCGGACCGGCGCACGTCGCGTCCGGGTGGTGGTTGCACTCAGCACCATCGTCACCGGCACGTTCGTGCTGCTCGCCCAACTCGTGGCGGCCGGCGTACTGCTCGAGTCCGTCTCGGGGATCCCGTTCGGCCTGTCCGTCGTGGTCGCCGGATCACTCATGGGCATCTACGTCTTCGTCGGCGGAATGCTGGCGACCACGTGGGTTCAAGTGATCAAGTCGTCCATCCTGTCGATCCTGGCGATCGTGGTGTGCCTCGGGATCCTCGCGAAGTTCGGCTTCAGCGTCCCCGGCATGCTCGGGGCGGCAACCTCGAACGCCGCGGCCGGAGATGCCATCCTCTCGCCGGGCCTGATCTTCGGGCAGACCGGTGCGATCAACCTGATCTCGTACTCCCTGGCGTTCGCGCTCGGCACGGCCGGCATGGCCCACATCCTGATTCGCTTCTTCACCGTCCCCGAGGCTGCGACGGCACGAAAGTCGCTCGGCTGGACCGTCGCGCTGTGCAGCATCTTCTATCTGATCGTCATCGTGATGGGCTTCGGCACCGCCGCGCTTCTCGGTCCCGACGGGGCGGATCGGGTCGGCGCCGGCGGCAATCTCGCGGCACCCACGCTGGTCACGGAACTCGGCGGAGGCGTCGGCACCATCGGTGGTTCGATCGCGCTGGCCATGGTGGCAGCCGTCGCGTTCGCGAGCATCGTCGCCGTCGTCGCGGGCGTCGTGATCTCGGCTGCGGGAACGTTCGCCCACGACGTGTGGCCCACCCTCACCCGCCGGAAGTCCGCCGATGCCGGCACGGAGACGGCGGATGCCCGCGAGGCGAAGGTCGCCCGGTACGCGGCGGTCGCGTTCAGCGTCGTCGCGATCGGACTGACGATGGCGATCGGCGACACCACCAACATCACCTACTTCATGGGTATGGCCTTCATGGTCGCAGGCAGTGCGCACCTGCCCAGCCTGCTGCTCAGTCTCAACTGGCGGCGGTTCAACAGCACAGGCGCCGTGTGGGGCATCTCGGTGGGATTGGCATCCACCGTGGTCAGCCTGATGTTCACGGAGGCGCTCTGGCTGGGTAGTGGTCCGGCGCCGCTGACCATTCAGTTGCCGGTGATCATCACGATGCCGCTCGGGCTGGCCGCCGCCGTGATCGGCTCCCTCGCCGGCGAACGCCTTCACGGACGTTCGGCGGATCGAGACGAGAAGTTCGCCGAGATGCTGGTCCGCGCCGAGACCGGTATCGGCGCGGAACTCGCCGAAACGCACTAGGTTTCACGCTCGGCCGATGCCCTCGCCGTCACGGCGGGGGCATCGCCCGTGCCGTGTGTCCGCCGCAACCCTGGACAGTGCCCTGTACCAATTGGTACAGTCTGTACTGATAGGTACAACACCTCCCGGAGGAGCGCACACCATGTCCGTTCGCCCACCCGTACCCCCGTTCACACTCGACACCGCGATCGCGAAGGTCCGCGCCGCCGAGGACGGCTGGAATTCCCGTGATCCCGAGAAGGTCGCGCAGGCTTACACCGAGGACAGTTGGTGGCGCAATCGGTCCACCTTTCTGCAGGGGCGCCGCGAGATCGTCGACTTCCTCGCCGGGAAGTGGGACCGCGAACTGGAATACCGTCTGATCAAGGAACTGTGGGCGCACGACGGGAATCGGATCGCGGTCCGGTTCGCGTACGAGTTCCACGACACCGACGGGCAGTGGTTCCGCGCGTACGGCAACGAGAACTGGCAGTTCGACGACAACGGTCTGATGCGGTGGCGTCACGCCAGCATCAACGACGTGCCGATCGACGAATCCGACCGCAAGTTCTTCTGGGACATGTCCGGCGTGCGACCGTCGGATCATCCCGGGCTGAGCGATCTCGGCCTCTGACCGGCACACGAGGAGTAGTCATGCCCCGAGCAGTAGCCGAGCGCGGCGACGTCGTCCCCGTGCTGGCGGAGGTGTTCCGATCCCACGGGTTCGACGGCGCGAGCCTGGCCGTCATCACCGAGCACACCGGACTCGGCAAAGGCAGCCTGTACAACTTCTTCCCTCGCGGCAAGGACGAGATGGCCGAGGCGGTCCTCGACGAGGTCGACGCCTGGTTCCAGACCGCCGTGCACCTGCCGCTGCGCGGGTCCGAGCCCGCCACTGCCCGTCTGGAGCGGATGTTCGAGGAGGTCGAGACGTACTTCCGGTCGGGACGCCGAATCTGCCTGTTCGGGGCGTTCGCGCTCGGCCTCGAACGTGACCGCTTCGCGGACCGGGTGCGCGCCTACTTCACCGACTGGGTCGATTCGCTCGCCGGCGCTCTCGCCGACGCCGGCCACGGCAGGCAGTCGCGGCCGCTCGCCGAGGAGGTCGTCGCGGGAATCCAGGGCGCGCTGATCCTCGCGCGTGCCCTGGACGACCCCGACAGTTTCACGCGCATCCTCACCCGGCTACGCCGCTCGGTCGGGGATCCGAACGAATCGCGCGCGTAGGATTCGAATCGTCGACTCGAGAAGTGAGGCAGCCGTGATCTTCATCGTCGTCAACTTCACCGTGAAACCGGACCACGCGGACGGCTGGCTCGACCTGGTGCAGCCGTTCACCGACGCGACCCGGAACGAACCGGGCAACCTGTGGTTCTACTGGTCGCGGGCGGTGGAGGATCCGAACTTGTACGTCCTCGTCGAGGCATTCCGTGACGACGACGCCGCCGTCGCCCACGTGCAGAGCGAGCATTTCCAGAACGCCTTGCGCGAGTTGAAACCCGCCCTCGCACAGACACCGCGGATCATCAACACCACGATCGACGGCACCGAGTGGTCGCTGATGGGTGAACTCGAAGTCGACTGACCCCGTCCGGCTTCACCCTGAAGTCGAGCGCACCGCGCGTTAGCCTGGAAAACGTGGCTTCCGATCTCACCGAATTCGACGCAGTGATCTTCGACTTCTCCGGCACGCTGTTCCGGCTGGAGGAGGACGACAGCTGGATGGCCGACCTCACCGACCACGACGGTGAACCGTTCGACCTCCACCAGCAGGCCGAGTTGATGCGGCGCATGACGGCGCCGGTCGGTCAGACCGTCGAGATGGACGCGGCCGAGCACCACGCGTGGACCAACCGCGACCTCGACCCTCGGTTCCACCGGCAGGCGTACCTCGACGTCTTGCGCAAGTCCGGGGTCGCGCACGAGGACCAGGCGGTCGGGCTGTACGAGCGGGTGATCGACCCGGGATGCTGGAGCGCATATCCCGACACCGCGGAAGTGCTTGCGTCACTGAAGGACCGTGCTGTCAAGGTCGCGGTGCTGAGCAACATCGCGTTCGACATCCGGCCCGCGTTCGCGGATCTGGGAGTCGAGCATCTCGTCGACGCGTTCGTGCTGTCGTTCGAGGTGGGTGCGATCAAACCGGACCCGAAGATCTTCGAGCACGCCCTTACCGCGCTCGGCTCCGAGCCCGAACGCACTCTCATGATCGGCGACAGCGAGGAAGCCGACGGCGCCGCACGCAAGGTGGGCTGCGCGTTCGCACTCGTCGAACCCGTTCCCCTCGCGGAGCGCCCCGACGGTCTCCGAAATGCGCTCAATGCCTTCGGCCTGTGAGTACTTATTAACCACGGGCGGTTAACAAGTACTCACAAGCGCGAAGCGCACAATCCGCGGCCGGTGACGAGAGGCAGATCGAGTGCGGTCACCAGCCCGGGCTTCGCCTCGACCACCGCGTGCACCGAATTCACCAGCCGCATCGCGGTGACGATCATCCCCGACACGTTGTGGTCGCCGTTTTCGCCGTGGTGGTTGAACTCGACGGTCATCATCGGCTCGCCCGTGATGTCGATGCGGTAGCACCCGTCGCCGCGGGTCGGTTTCGGCCAGTCCGGTTTCTGTTCGGGGTGGGTGCGGGTGACGTGCTCGAGGACCACGCGCGGCACCCCGGCGACCGTGCCGACGACTTCGAATCGCACCGCCGCCACCGTTCCCTTCGCGATGTGGCACGACAGAATGTCCAGATCCTGCTCGGCGGGGATGCGTTCGAACTTCTCGACCAGCGGCTCGTCGAGCGTGAGGTCCAGTCCCGCGGCGATCTGACGCACGACGCTCCCCCACGCCAGCGACAGCACGCCCGGCTGGAACAGCATCGGCGTCTCCTCGACGGGTTTGCCGAAACCGAAGATCTCGCTCATCACCACCGGCTGGTAATAGGTGGAGTAGTCGGCGATCTCGGAGCACCGCACCTCGTCGATCCGCTGCGACAGGCTCGTCATGGCCAGCGGCAGAACGTCGTTCGCGAACCCGGGGTCGATACCGTTCACGTGGAGACTCGCGTCGCCCTGCTCGCCGGCGCGCCGGATGCGATCGACGAGTTCGTCCGGGACCACACCGATCGGATACTGCAACAGAACGGGTCCCGAGGACACGACGTTGATGCCGGCCTCGAGGAACGAGATCAGGTCCTCGATGGCGTCGAAGATGCGGTCGTCCGTCATCGCCGTGTGCACGATGCAATCCGGCTTCAGAGCGAGAAGTGCCGCCTTGTCGTCGGTCGCCGCCACGCCGAGTTCTCGGCCGAGGCCCGCCAGCTCCCCGGCGTCCTTCCCGACCTTCTCCGGGTTGGACACCCACACGCCGACCAGTTCGAGGTCGTCGCGGGCGTCGATCCCTGCGATGGCGTGACGCCCGACCGTACCGGTGGACCATTCGACGACGCGGTATGTCATGAGTTCTCTCCGAGTTCCAGAAGTAGCACCCCTCCCGCGAATGTAACAGGTTCTAGTTTACCCGGGTGGACGATTGCCGAAGAGTGCTGTCGCGGTTCGGCGTCAGGGAGAATCCATACGTATGACACCCGCCGACGTCTACCGCGCACCGATGCGTTCCCGTCGCGACGACGTGATCCCAGGGCTCGCGGTGCAACGCGCGCTCGCGATGGACGTGTGTGGAATCGGCGGGTTGCTGGCCCCACCTCCCGTCGATCTGAGTGAGGCGCTCGACGCGACCGAGCGCACTTACGGTGATCCGGCCGCGCGCCGGCTCGAACGCTTCACGCAGGTGCTGGACGGATCGTTCGTCTGGTCGCGTGACGCCGACGGGCTCTACCTCCTCGGCCGGATCGACGGTCCGTGGCGCTACGACTCGAGTCCGGAGGCCGCGGCTGTGGATCTGGTGCACCTCCGAGACTGCGAGTGGCTCGACGCACCCGTCGCCGAGCTCGACGTACCGCCCGCGACCGTGCACACCTTCGCCCGCGGTGGACGCAACTTCCAGCAGACCCACCACCCTGACATCGCCGAGCAGACGCGGCGCGTGTGGGACCGCGGAAGGCGGTGACCCGACGATCCGCGAGGCACAACGCGGGTGTGCCGGATCTGGAACTGCCGACGAACCTCGTGCGAGAGATGGCCGCGTACGACGCACCCGACGCGCCGCGCCGAACGTGGCTGTCCGACCTCCCCGCCGTCGTCGAAACGGTGAGTCGGCAGTGGTCGCTGGACATCGGTCGCCCGTTCCAGCCGGGCGGCGTGACGTCCTGGACGGCGCCCGCACGCACCGCCGCCGGCGAACACGTGGTGCTGAAGATCGGCTGGCGACACGACGAGGCCCTGCACGAGGCGGACGGACTCGCAGCCTGGAACGGTGACGGCGCCGTCCGACTGCTCGCCCGCCGCGTGCTCGACCACACCACGGCGCTACTCCTCGAAGCCTGCGAGCCCGGCACCCCGCTGTCCGACGTCCGGCCGCCCGAGGAACAGGACGTCGTGATCGCCGGGTTGCTGCGCAGGCTGTGGATCGAACCACCCGCCGATAACCCGTTCCGCCCACTCACCAGCATGTGCGACGTGTGGGCCGACGAGTTCGAGGAGAAACTCGCACGCGCTCCGCGCCTGGATCCGGGCCTGGCGCGAACCGGCATGGAGCTGTTCCGCGAACTACCCAGGACGGCAACGCAGTCGCGGCTGCTGTGCACGGACCTTCACCCCGACAACGTGCTGTCCGCCGCGCGCGAGCCGTGGCTGGTGATCGATCCCAAACCGTATGTCGGCGATCCGACGTACGACGTGCTGCAGCACATGCTCGACCATGTCGACCGCCTCGCCGCCGACCCCGTCGGATTCTCGAGCCGGATGGCCGGCCTGCTCGGACTCGACCGCGAGCGGTTGCGCCTGTGGCTGTTCGCGCGCTGCGTAGAGGGGTCGATCGACCAGCCCCGGCTCTGGCACATTGCCGCCATGCTTCGCCCGTGAGTACTTATTAACCGCCCGTGGTTAATAAGTACTCACAGGCGGAGCTACCAGCGGTACCCGAGCAGGCCCAGGACGAATTCGAGCCAGTCGGGAAGTCCGGGGTCGCGGAACATCGAGGGCCTCCTCAGCACGGTGCAACGGTGTCAACCTGTCTATCGGCAGCGAAGACCCCGGCGTTAGAGCACTGCATCTTGCAGGATTTACAAATCTCTATTTTTGTCTAGACGCTGGATCTAAGTCCGTGTACTGTCCAAACGAGAGTGAGCTGGTTCATACCGGTACGGCCACTGGACGAGGAGGTTCGGATCGTGACGACGTCGAATATCAGCGGGATGGCAGGAGAGGCACCACCGGAAGCGTGGCGTGACCGCAAGCGCTACCTGTGGCTGATGGGATTGATTCCCCCGACCTCACTGTTCCTCGCTGCGGGGCTCGTGTGGGCTTTCAACCAATTGGGATGGTCGGCGGCGGCTCCGGTGTGGTGGTGGATCGGCGCCCTGCTGTTGTTCGGACTGCTTCCACTCCTCGACAGGTTCTTCGGGCCCGACGGCCAGAACCCTCCCGAGGAAATGATGGAACAGCTCGAGAACGACAGGTACTACCGGTACTGCACCTACGTGTTCATCCCGTTCCAGATGGCGAGCCTGGTGTTCGCGTGCTACCTCTGGTCGGCGGACAACCTCTCCTGGCTCGGCATCGACGGCGGCCTCGGGCTGGTGTCGAAGGTCGGCGTCGCGTTCACCGTCGCCGTCATGGGCGGCATCGGCATCAACACCGCACACGAGATGGGTCACAAGAAGACCGAACTCGAACGGTGGCTGGCCAAGATCACTCTCGCGCAGACCTTCTACGGCCACTTCTACATCGAGCACAACCGGGGCCACCACGTCCGAGTCGCCACGCCGGAGGACCCGGCGAGTTCACGGTTCGGAGAAAGCTTCTGGACGTTCCTGCCCCGCAGTGTCTGGGGAAGCCTGAAGTCGTCCTGGGAGCTCGAGAAGACGCGGATGCAGCGACTCGGCAAGAGCACCTGGAGCATTCACAACGACGTGCTCAATGCCTGGCTCATGTCGGTGGTGCTGTTCGGTGCGCTCATCGCCATATTCGGTCCGGTCGTCATCCCGTTCCTGATCATTCAGGCCGTCTACGGATTCTCTCTCCTCGAGACGGTCAACTACCTCGAGCACTACGGCTTGATGCGTCAGAAGACCGCCAGCGGCCGCTACGAGCGCTGCGCTCCCGCACACAGCTGGAACTCCGACCACATCGTCACCAACATCTTCCTGTACCACCTGCAGCGCCACAGCGACCATCACGCGAACCCGACCAGGCGCTACCAGACGCTCCGGAGCATGGACGGCGCCCCCAACCTGCCCAGTGGCTACGCCAGCATGATCACGCTCGCGTACTTCCCGCCGCTCTGGCGCAAGGTGATGGATCACCGCGTGCTCGACCACTACGACGGTGACATCACCCGTGTGAACATCCAACCCGGCAAGCGTGAGAAGGTGCTGGCCAAGTACAGCGGCGGAGTTCGGTGATGGCCGCCTACCAGTGCCCGGTCTGCGACTACGTCTACGACGAGGCGTCCGGCGCACCGCGTGAGGGATTCCCCGCCGGCACCGCGTGGGCCGACGTGCCCGACGACTGGTGCTGCCCCGACTGCGGGGTCCGCGAGAAGATCGATTTCGACCCGAGGGTGGCGTGACATGAGCACCGATTTCAAGCTTTACCGCTGCGTCCAATGCGGATTCGAGTACGACGAGGCCGAGGGCTGGCCGGAGGACGGCATCGAGCCCGGCACCAGGTGGGACGACATTCCCGAGGACTGGTCGTGCCCCGACTGCGGGGCCGCCAAGGCGGACTTCGACATGGTCGAGGTCAGCCGGGCGTGAGCGCAATGTCGAATCACTCCACGGAACTGTCGACGGTGGTCATCGTCGGGTCCGGTATCGCGGGGGCGAGCGCCGCGCAGACGCTCCGGTCGGAAGGCTTCAGCGGACGCGTCGTCCTGATCGGAGACGAACCCGCACCGCCCTATCGGCGTCCGACGGTGTCGAAAGACTTCCTGTCGGGTGCCACGGCGGCGGAGAAGACCGCACTGAAGCCGGGCTCTTTCTGGAAGGAAAGAGATATCGAATTGATCACCGGTGCAACGGCAGTCGAACTCGACACCAGGCGGAAGTTGGTGACGCTCTCCTCCGGAGAGACCCTGTCATTCAGTGCTCTGCTGCTCGCGACCGGCGGCCGGGCCCGAAAACTCGAGGGTGTCTCCGGTGCGCACTTCTTCACTCTGCGGTCGATGGCCGACGCCGATTCCCTTCGCGAGTCGATTCGACGCACCGGGTCCCTGCTCGTGATCGGCGGGGGTCTCATCGGATGTGAGGTCGCGGCCACGGCGCGGTCGCTCGGCGCGGAGGTCACCGTCCTCGAACGCGACCGGTCGCTCCTCAGTCGAATTGTGCCCCCGGACATCTCGACGATGATCGCTTCGCTGCACTCCGAGAACGACGTCGACGTCTGCACGGATGTCGCACTGTCGTCGCTCGACGTGAGCGACGACGGCTCCGCCCGCGCCACCGCGGACGACGGTCGCAGCTGGAGTGCCGGCACCGTCCTCGTGTCGGTCGGCACCGTCCCCGAGGTGACGCTCGCGGTCGCGGCGGGACTGCGCGTCCACAACGGCATCACCGTCGATGGGCAGTTTCGCACGTCGGCCGACGGTGTCTACGCGGCCGGCGACGCGGCCAACATCCCCGGTGTACGTGACTCGGAGCGTTACCGTTCCGAACATTGGAACGGAGCTCAGGCCCAGGGGATTGCCGCCGCGCACTCCATCCTTGGAAAGCCCGCGCCGTTCACCGACGTTCCGTGGGGGTGGTCCACGCAGTACGGCCACAACGTGCAGTTCGCCGGCGCGACCCGTTTCGACGACGACTACGTGATCCGCGGTTCGATCGACGATCGCGATTTCACAGCGGTCGCGGTGCGTGAGGACACGCCGGTCGGGGTCATCGCCGTGGGCCGCCCGAAGGACCTCCGCACCGTGCGCACGATGATCGCCCGGGGCGGCACCGTCGACCGCGCCGCGTTGGCGGACGAGTCGGTTGCTCTGACCGACGTTCTCGCCGACGAGCGGGAAGGTCGGGTCGCGGCCGCCCGCTAGCATCGAGGTCATGTCCGCAGACGACCGCACCGAGCGACAGAGTCGATACCGGCTGGCCGCAACGTCGCTGATGCGGGAGACCACCCTCGATGCGCTTCGGGAGCTGCTGCTCGAACGTCCGTGGCCGACAATCACGATGACCGACGTCGCGGTCGCCGCGGGCCTGAGCAGGCAGACGATCTACAAAGAGTTCCGATCGCGGCGCGGCCTGGCGGAGGGGTACGCACTACGGCTGACCGACAACCTCGTCACCGTCATCGAATCCGCTCTGTACGAGAACCCCGGCGACGCGACGACTGCGCTGCGGCACGGGTATGCGACGTTCTTCGAACTCAGCGGAGCCGATCCCCTGGTGATGTCTCTGCACCAGGGGAAGGCACCGGAAGATCTGCTGCGCCTGATCACGACGGACAGCAACATCATCATCCGACCCGCGGCCGAACGGCTCGCACAGACGCTGCAACGGTCGTGGGTGAACTCCTCCCCGGACGACGCGGACGTCATCGCGCACGCCATCGTCCGGCTCGCCCTGAGTTTCATCGCCAACCCACCCGAGGACACCGCGGCGGCGTCGGCGAACACCGCCCGGCTCTTCGCCCCGTTCGTTGCGGCTCCGCCACCCGTGAGTACTTATTAACCGCCCGACGTTAACAAGTACTCACGGGGGCGTCAGCCCAGCGGAGTGCCGACATAGTTCTCGGCGATGAGGGTGCGTCCGGCGACGGACCGGGTGACCATGTCCAGTTCGGCGACCTGCCGCTTGTGTCCGAATCCGGTCTCGTCGGGGAGTCGGTGCAGCATCGAGGACATCCACCAGGAGAAGTGCTGGGTCCGCCACACGCGCGGGAGGACGCTGTCGGTGTAGCCCTCGAGCCCGGCCCGATTGCGGGTGGCGAAGTATTCGGCCATCGCCTTGGAGAGGAAGTACACGTCGGCGATCGCCAGGTTCATGCCCTTGGCGCCGGTGGGGGGCACGGTGTGGGCGGCGTCGCCGGCGAGGAAGAGGTTGCCGTGCTGCATGGGTTCGCACACGAAGCTGCGGAACTGCAGGATCGACTTCTGGAAGATCTTGCCGTCCTTGATCTCCGCGCCTTCGCCGTCGACGCGGGCGTGCAGTTCCGACCAGATGCGGTCGTCGGACCAGTTGTCGACGGAGTCGTCCGGGTCGACCTGCAGGTAGTGCCGCTGGACCTCCGGGGTGCGGGTGCTGATGAGCGCGAAGCCGCGGGGGTGGTTGGCGTAAATCAGTTCCTCGGACGACGGCGGGGCCTCGGCGAGGATGCCGAACCAGGCGAACGGGTACTGGCGGAAGTGGTCGGTGCGCACGGTGGTCCCGGGGATGAGACCGCGAGTCGAGGTCCGCGAGCCGTCGCAGCCGGCGACGAGCGCGCAGGTGAGCGTCTGCTCGTTGCCGTCGGCGTCGAGGTAGGTGATCTTCGGGTTGTCGGACGTGTGGTCATGAACCTGCACGTCGGAGACGCCGAAGCGGATGTCGCCGTCGTCTTCGAGACGCCGGGCGATGAGGTCCTTGAGGACCTCGTGCTGTGGGTAGACGGTGACGGCGCGGCCGTTCGTCAGTTCGTCGAAGTCGATGCGGTGGCCGCGGCCGCCGAACCGCAGTTCGATGCCGTGGTGGGTGAGCCCTTCACGCTTGACGCGGTCGCCGAGTCCGGTGTCGACCATCAGGTCGACGGTGTTCTGTTCGAGCACACCGGCCCGGATCGTTCCCTCCACCTCCTCGCGGGTGCGGCTTTCGAGCACGACGGAATCGATGCCCTTCAGGTGCAGGAGATGGGACAGCATCAGTCCTGCGGGACCCCCGCCGACGATCCCGACCTGTGTGTTCATGAGCAGACTCCTCGCGTAGTTCGTGACACCAGTCACTGTGCTGCCCGCCGTGTGATCGCAACACCCCCTCTTTCACTGAGTGAAAGACGAGCTACGCGACGCCGCGGGAAATGCCGCGCGCCGCCGCCCGCACCGCCGGGATCAGGGGCGCGGGATCCTTTTCCGCCGGAACCACGACGGACACCGCTGCCACCACCTCACCCGTCGATCGCGACACCGGCGCGGCCACGGCCAGCGTTCCGACGTTGAGGTGTTCGCGGCACGTGACCCAGCCGGTCCTGCGGATGTCGTCGAGGGTGCTGCGCAGGCGATGTTCGGTGGTGATGGTCGACGGCGTGAAGCGTTCGAGCCCCGCCGCGAGAACCTCGTCGAGGAGGTCCGTGCCGCCGAATGCCAGCAGCACGAGACCGCCGCTCGACGCGTGCAGCGGCAACCGGCCACCGGCTCTCCCGACGACGGTCACGGCGCCGCGCGCCGACAGCCGTTCGATGTAGAGCGCCTCGAGATCTTCCCGGACCACGAGCTGGACGTTCTCCCGCGTCGCCTCGTACAGGTCCTCGAGGTACGGCAACGCCACCTGCCGCAATCCGTGGGCGCGGGGCGCGAGCGCACCCAACTCCCACAGCCGCACCCCGATCTCGTAGTGCCCGTCGTCGACGCGTTCGAGGGCGCCGTTGCCGACCAGTTGGCGGCACAGCCGGTGCACCGTCGGCAGCGGCAGTCCGGTGCGGCGGCTCAGCTCCGACTGTGTCAGGCGAGGGCGCTCCGAGGTGAACGAACCCAGCACCAGGAAGGCGCGTCCCAGCATGCTGCGGTCGTCTTCGGACATGCCGCCAGTATCCCGGTCACCACCAGCGGGTGGCCATGCCGATCTGACGGTCGAGTTCGGGGACGAGGCTCCGGACGTATGTCGCCGAGAGGTGATGCGAATCGTGGTACACGAGGATGTTTCCCTGCACCGCACGGCAGATCGCCACGTCACACACGGCGTCCGTGAGGTCGAGCGGATGCACCGACGGCAGGTCGCGGGCCGCCTCGAGCGTGGGATTGTCCGGGGCGAGGACGTCGTCGCGGGGCATTCCGCAACTGTCGGCGTCGCCGCCGTCGGCGAGGCAGTCGACGACCGAATACGGGACGCCGTCGTCGTGCAGCCACGGCGTGTCGCGGATGCCGAGGAACGGGAGCCCGAAATCCGCGAGCCGCGCCCAGAGGCCCACGTAGTCGTCGGGGGTGACGTCGCCGGCGCCCTCGTCGTTGGGACGCGAGGACGTCGAGAACACCCAGTCCGGTCGGTGATCCCGGAGTCGGTCGAGGACGTCGCGGGACCAGTCGCCGCAGTCGGGATACGGCTCGCCGGCGAGCAGCGGAACGTCCGCGACGGTCAGCGGGCACCCCATCTTGAGGTACGTCTCGACCCGGGTGCCGCGCTGTTGCCCGATGCGATCGAGCGCGGGCACGCAGTGCTCGGCGTGGGAACTGCCCACCACGGCGATCGTCCGGTCGGCGGTGAGGTCGCCGTACACACAGGTGACGACGTCGCGGGTGCTCAGATCGGAGATGCAGCCGTCGAGGGTCGGCTGTGGAAGATCTCCCGACGCTTCGAGCAGGGTGGGGCGCATGTCCGTGCGCGGCGCGAACGCGCCGTCGGTCAACGACGCCGCGCCCGGGTACAGCCACGGGTCCAGCTCACCGACCCGGGCGGTCGTCTCGGGGTTGCGAACGAGATACACGTGCCAGCCGCACGCGGTCCCCACCACGGTGACGCCGAGGATCGCGACCAGCGCGGTCAGCGCTCGCCTCGGACGGGCCGACCCGGTCTGGAACCGCGCTTCGACCAGCCGCTGGGTGAGCCACGCCAGCATCAGCGACACGAGGATCACCGCGAGTCCGCCGAGCGCTCCGACCGCGGGCCGCTCCCGCCACGTGAGGTAGAAGATGAGGATCGGCCAGTGCCACAGGTACAGCGAATACGCCAGGCCACCGAGTTCGACGAACGGCCGCGACGCCATCATCGTCACGATCGCCGGCTGCTCGGACTCGCCTGCGCCCGCGAGGATCAGCGCCACCGCCGCGCCGACCGGGATCAGGGCGGCCGGGCCGGGGAACAGGGCGGCGCCGTCGACGAGGAACCCGCACCCGAGGACCACGGCGAACCCCGACACCGCGAGGACGGTCCGCGACCGCCGGGGCAGCGCGACCCGGTGCACGACGAGTGCGAGCAGCGCCCCCGCGAGCAGCTCCCACAGTCGCGCGAACGTGTCGAAGTACGCCCACGACTGCCGGTCCTGCGACAGCACGGCCGCGTAGGCGAACGACGCCACCAACCCGAGAACGAGGACACCGCCGAGCACGGGCCGGAGGAGGTCCGGTCGGCCGCGACGACGGCACGTCCACGCGATCCCGGCCACCACCGCGAGGGCGAGCAGATAGAACTGACCCTGCACGGACATCGACCACAGGTGCTGGAGCGGACTGACCGACGCGTCGGCGGCGGCGTAGTCGGATGCCGTCCGGGCCAGCTGCCAGTTCTGCACGTACAGCAGTGACGCGAGGAGTTGGTCCGCGATCCCTGACCACTGCGTGAACGGCCGCTGGATCACGGTCACGACCGCGGTCGCGGCCGACACCACCACGAGCGCGGGCAGCAGCCGGCGGGCGGTGCGCCGCAGGACGGCGGGTATCGACGGACCCGAGTCCGCCCCGGCGCGTCGCACGAGCATGCCCGTGAAGAAGAACCCGGAGAGGATCAAGAAGATGTCGACGCCGCCGGACACCCGCCCGAACCACACGTGATAGACCACGACCAGCGCGATCGCGATTCCGCGCAGACCGTCGAGGTCGTACCGGTAACCGCCCGCGGCCGACGGCGGCGCCGCGGCGTGGCTCGGACGGCTCGCAGCCACCTGGGGGTTGGGTCTCACAATCCGTCCTGGCTCATCGACTCGGTACCCGATCGATTATCCACACCGGGTTTACCAGTTCTTGACCAACCCGAGCGGGGCCGAATGCCGCATCGGTCCAGTCGGACGGCACCGGGTGACATTGGGCGAGCGCCCAGGATCGGCGGACCGCCGGGGTGTGGAGTAGCCGATGTTTGACAGGCAACTATGGCGCGCCACACAATGAGTGCGCTCATAGAACCGGTGTTCGTATAGCGAACGCCGCCGAATGTCGAGGACATCATGCCCACTTCCCAACAAAGCGCCGTTCGCGCCTCCACCGCCCTCTGGGTCGCGCCCCTCTGCTGGGTAACCGTGCTGCTCGACGGCTTCGACCTGGTGGTCCTCGGCGCCGTCATCCCTTCACTCCTCGACTACGAGGACTGGGGTCTGACCACCGGAACGATCACGTTCATCTCGACATTCGGCCTGGTCGGCATGACCATCGGCGCACTGGTCATCGGTACGCTCACCGACGTCATCGGACGCCGGCGGGCCCTCCTGTATGCCGTTGCGGCGTTCTCCGTTCTCACGCTCCTCTGCGCGGTCGCGCCAAACCCGTTCTTCTTCGGACTGTTCCGCTTCCTGGCTGGGGTCGGACTCGGCGGCGCACTGCCGACTGCGCTGGCCCTGGTCAACGAGTTCTCGAAGAGGCAGGGCGGCGGCTCCGCGTCGACGCTGCTGATGACCGGGTATCACGTGGGTGCTGTCGCGACCGCTGCGCTGGCGATCGTGCTGATCGAACCGTTCGGCTGGCGTTCGATGTTCGTCGTCGGCGCCCTGCCCGCCGTGGTCCTGATTCCGCTGATGCTGCGGTACCTCCCCGAATCCCCCTCGTACCTGCTGGCGCACGGCAAGCGCGCCGAGGCCGAGGCCGTCGCGAAGCAGTACGGCCTGGAACTGGAAGCGGCACCCGCAGCCGACGCTCCCGTCGCGGCCTCGGCGAACCCGGTGCGCGCCCTGTTCTCGCGTCCGTTCCTGCGCAACAGCATCACCATCTGGGTCACCTCGTTCATGGGACTGCTGCTCGTCTACGGCCTCAACACGTGGCTGCCGACGATCATGCGTGAGGCGGGCTACAACCTCGGCGCGTCGCTGACGTTCCTGCTGATCCTCAACGCAGGCGCGGTGGTCGGACTGCTGATCGCGGGCGGCGTCGCCAACAAGATCGGCCCGCGCACGGCGGCCATCATCTGGTTCGCGGGCGCCGCGGTGTTCCTCGCCCTGCTCAGCGTCAAGGTGTCGTTCGGCATCTACGCCCTGGTGTTCCTCGCCGGCTGCTTCGTGTTCAGCGCACAGGTTCTCGTCTACGCGTTCACGAGCGCCAACCACCCGCCGCAGATCCGCGCCACCGCACTCGGCTGGTCGGCCGGTGTGGGCCGGGTCGGCGCGATCTGCGGTCCGATCCTCGGCGGCGTTCTGCTGGGCGCCGGCTACGCGGTGCCGTGGGGCTTCTACGCATTCGCCCTGGTAGGGCTGTTCGGAGCGATCGCCATCTCGTCCACCCGGACGGTGCGCTGAACTCCTGACAGCCGTCCGATGAGTTTCGGGCGTGGGCGCGGTCTATATCGGCGAGGATGAATCGACGAGGACCTGCGAGAGGAACTGCGCCATGAAACCCATCACCCCCTGCCTCTGGTTCGACACCCAAGGCGAAGAGGCCGCGAAGTTCTACACGTCCCTGTTTCCGAATTCGCGGATCACGGAGGTCACCCACTACGGTCCGAACACTCCCGGTCCGGAGGGGGCGGTGTTGACGGTGTCCTTCGAGATCAACGGGCAGCCGTTCATCGCGCTCAACGGGGGGCCGCAGTTCACGTTCGACGAGGCCATCTCTTTCGAGATCCTGTGCAAGGATCAGGAGGAAGTGGACCGGTACTGGGACGCCCTCACCGGCGACGGCGGCGAGGAAAGCCAATGCGGTTGGGTCAAGGACCGTTTCGGCGTCTCCTGGCAAGTGGTGCCCGAGCGGTTGTACGAACTCATGCGCGACCCGGACACCGAGAAGGCACAGCGCGCCATGCAGGCCATGCTGAAGATGCGCAAACTCGACGTCGCCGAACTCGAGAAGGCGTTCGCGCAGGCGTGACGCCTGCCGACGAGAGGGTGGACGGTATGAGCGCGGACGGCAAGACCCACATCAACGGGGTGCACACGGTGGCGGTCCCGGTCACCGATCAGGATAGGGCGCTCGAATTCTATGTGGGCACACTTGGTTTCGAGCGTCGCATGGATGCGGAGTTCAGCCCCGGACAGCGGTGGGTGGAGGTGGCGCCACCGGGATCGGCGACGTCGATCGCGCTCGTCCCGACCCGTGACGGCGTCCCCGCGGGCGTCGAGACGGGCATCCGCCTCACCACCTCGGACGCCGACGCCGATCATGCGACCCTGGCGGCGAACGGCGTCGACGTGGACGTGGAGGTCTTGCGGATGGGCGACTACGTGCCGCCCATGTTCTATTTCCGGGATCCGGACGGAAACAAACTCGTCATCGTCGAAGTGGGGTGAGCTGCACCCCCGACGACAGGGTCAGCACCTGGTCGGCGCGTTCCGCGTCGTGGGATTCGTGCGTGGCCACGACGACGATCGCACCCCGCGCCGCTTCTTCGCCGACGACGTCGCCGATCACCGCGCGGGCCTCCGCGTCGAGACCGGTGGTGGGCTCGTCGAGGAGCAGCAGGTCGCCGCGTTGCACGAGCGCCTGCGCGAGCAGGGCGCGTTGACGCTGCCCGCCCGACAATGTGCCGATCCGCCGTCGGCCGAGATCCGCGAGACCGAGCCTGTTCAGCGCCTCGTCGACGGCGTCACGGTCGCCGGGAGTGAGCCGCCGCCACAATCCACGTCGGTGCCAGGCCCCCATGGACGCCGCCTCGCGCACGGTCAGCGGTAGCTGATCGCTCACCGCATTGCGTTGCGGCACATATGCCGTTCCCAACCCCTTCGTGCCGTCGATCCGTCCCGTCGTCGGTCGCGCGATGCCCGCCAGACACTGCAGGAGCGTCGACTTCCCCGAACCGTTGTGCCCCACGACGGCTGTGACGGTACCCGGTGTGAGCCGCACGCTCACACCGTTCAACGCCGGGGTCGGGCCGTACCGGACCGCGATTTCGCTTACGACAATCATTATCGTTAGATTAGCAGAGTGCAGTGGCTACTCGACCCCCTGATGGTGTCCTTCGTCCGGCGCGCGCTCTTCGCGGGAATGCTGGTGTCCGTCCTCTGCGGCCTGGTGGGCACGTGGGTCGTGTTGCGCGGCATGGCCTTCATGAGCGAGGCCATCTCACACGGCATGCTGCCCGGGGTTGCCGTCGCCTATCTCGCCGGCGCGAATCTCCTCCTCGGCGCGGCCGCGAGTGCGGTCGTCATGATCCTCGGCGTCGCCTGGGTGTCGAAGAATTCGCGACTGTCCGAAGACACCGGGATCGGCCTGCTGTTCGTCGGCATGCTCGCACTGGGTGTCGTGATCGTCTCGCGCGCACGGTCGTTCGCGGTCGATCTCACAGCCTTCCTGTTCGGTGACGTCCTGTCGGCGACACGGGGAGATCTGGTCTGGCTCGCGGTGGCGGCCGCGGTCGCCGGGATCGTCTCGGTGATCGCATACCGCCCCTTCGTCGCCCTCGTCTTCGACGAACGCAAGGCCCACACCCTGGGTCTGCAGCCGCGGTGGGCGCACCTCGCGCTCCTCGCACTGGTGGTCCTCGCGGTGGTCGCCTCGTTCCGCATCGTCGGCACCCTGCTCGTGTTCGGCCTCCTCGTCGCTCCATCCGCTACCGCAGCACTGTTCGGCAGGTCGATCGGCGCGACGATGGCGATTGCCGTGCTCCTCGGCTGGTCGGCCACCTTCGCCGGGCTGATCGTGTCGTGGAATGCCGACACCGCCGCGGGCGCGACGATCGCCGGAATCGCCGTGCTCCAGTTCTTCGTCGCGGCCCTGGCCCGGTCGGCGGCGCGACGACTTCGGCCTGCCCTCTTGCCCACTCCGATTCCCGTTCGATAGATGGAGACCACGAATGCCGAACACGACCCTCGCCCGCGCAGCAATTGCCGCGGTCGCCGCGCTGACGCTCGGCGCCTGCGCATCCCCACAAGAGGAGGCCGCATCCCCCGACGGCCGGAACCAACCGGGTAGCGACCTTGCCGCCGAGGCCGGATCCACCGAGGTCGAGGGGCCCGAACCTCGGCTCGTCGTGTCGGACGCCGACTCCGGTCGCGTGGACGTGCTCGACCTCGCGACGGCAGAGACTCTCCATTCGTTCGAGTTCGACAACCCGACGCGGGTGACGACGGTGAAGGACCGCTACGCGTTCGCCGTGGACGGCGCCGGCGGTGCCGTGCATGTGGTGGACGCCGGTTCCTGGACCATCGATCACCGGGACCACACCCACTCGTACACCAAGCCACCGGTCGAACTCGGCGCCCTCGAGGGCGGCAAGCCGGCGCACGTGATCGAAGGCGACGACAAGGTGGCGACGTTCTTCGACGGCGACGGACTCGCCCGCGTGATCGACTTCGCCGCGCTCCGCAAGGACAGCATCGACGTCGGGACCGTCGTGGACGCCGACGCACCGCACCACGGCGTCGCCCTCCCGATCGCCGACGGTTTCGTGGTGTCGCGCTCGGCCGCGAACGGAACCGGTTCCCGCCCCGGCACGTTCGAGGTCCACACGGCGGACGGGCAGGTCGAGCAGAGCTTCGACACCGCCTGCCCGAACATACAAGGCACGGCCGTGTCCGACACGGGCGTACTGGCCGCGTGCGACGACGGACTGTTCCTCGCGACCACCGCGGCCGGGGCGTGGACGTCGGAGAAGGTTCCGTACCCGGCGGGCATCGACGCCGCCACCCGACCCACGTCGTTCCGCGGACACGACGGCCTGCCGATCCACGTCGCCGCCGCCGGACCCGCCGCCACCAACGTCGGGGTGCTGGTCTTCGATGCACGCACCCGCGGGTGGACGCAGGTCCGGACCCCGGATCGCGCGCTGAGCGTCGCAGTGGCGGGCGACGGTCGCTCCGTGTTCGCGGTCCTCGCGGACGGCACCTTCCGTATGTACGACACGACGACCGGCGCGGAGACCGCTTCCTCGCACGTGCTGGCCACCCCCTACGACTGGAGCGACGAGTCCGCGACCCCGCCTGCCGTGGTCGTCGGCGGCACCCGCGCGTACGTCTCGGATCCCGCATCGAAGACGGTGACCGAGATCGACTTCCGGGACAACGCGCGGGTGGCGCGGACTCTCGACGTCGGAGTCGCCGCGTCCACCCTCGGCGTGGTCGGGCTGTGAGCAAAATGCGGCGCCTACTGCCGCTGACCCTCCTGACCGCACTCGCGGCACTGTCCGTGACCGGGTGCACCCCGGGCGCGTCCGACGGGCCCGTGGTGGTCGTGACCACGAACATTCTGGGCGACGTGGTGCAGAACGTCGTCGGCGACCAGGCCGACGTGAAGGTGCTGATGCCGAGAGGCGCCGATCCCCATTCGTTCGAGATCTCCGCATCGGACGCCGCGCGCGTGGAGCGTGCCGACCTCCTCGTGTCGAACGGTCTCGGACTCGAGGAGGGAATCGGCAAGACCGTCGACACCGCACGCTCCGAGGGTGTCCCGATCCTGCAGGTCGGTGAGGCCGTGCGGCCGATCGAGTACCGTTCCGGAAAGTCCACGGGCACCATGGATCCGCACATCTGGACCGATCCGGACCGGGTACGCGAGGCTGTTGCACTGATCCGCGACGCGGTGATCGAACACGTGCCGGAGATCGATGCGGGAGCCGTCCGCACGAACTCGGACAGCTACGCCCGGCAACTCGAGGAACTCACTGCCCGGATGGCGGACAGATTCGCGACCGTCCCCGCAGATCGGCGAAAGCTGGTGACCAATCATCATGTCTTCGGTTATCTGGCCGAACGTTTCGGCTTCGATACCGTGGGGGCGGTGATTCCCAGCGGAACCACCCTGGCGTCGCCCAGCGCGTCGGACCTCTCGGACCTCGCCGCGACGATCACCGCGGCGAGGGTTCCCGCGATCTTCGTCGACTCCTCCCAGCCCGATCGGCTCGCGCAGGTAATGGCCTCGGAGGCCGGTGTTCCCGTGGACGTCGTCTCGCTGTTCACGGAGTCACTGGGCGAGTACGGCTCGGGCGCGGGCACGTACATCGAGATGATGGATTCGAATTCCCTGGCGATCGCGGAGGGCCTGGCGTAGCGATGCATTCACACATGCACACTTCCGACTTTGACAACCGTTTGCATTAAGAGTTAATTCTCCTGGGTGACCCTTATGCGTAGACCTCTCCCCACCGCCGTTGCCGCCGTGGCACTCTCGGCGACACTTCTCACGTCCTGCTCCACCGACTCCGGCGCGGCCGAAGCGACCACCACCAACTCGGCCGCACCGCGGCTGGCACTGAGCTACGACGGCGGCGTGCTGGTTCTCGACGCGCAGAGCCTCGACGTGGTCGGTTCTGCCGAGGTGGACGGATTCACCCGGCTCAACCCCGCAGGCGACGACCGGCACGTGCTGGTCAGCACCGGAAACAGTTTCACCGCCCTCGACACCGCCGAACCTGCCCTCACCGACGTCGCGTTCGAGGCGAAGACGCCCGGCCACGTGGTCCGGCACGACGGCAAGACGATGCTGTTCGACGACGGCACCGGACTGGTGCGCGTGTTCGATCCGGCCGGACTCTCCGAAGGAACACCCGACACCACCGAGTACACGACGCCCGAGGCGCATCACGGAGTGGCCGTGGAACTCTCGGACGGCAGCCTGCTCACCACCGTCGGCAACGAGGACGAGCGCACCGGCATCGTCGTACTCGACCGCGACCGCAAGGAGATCGCACGCAACGAGGACTGCCCCGGTGTGCACGGCGAGGCCGTCGCCGCCGACGAGACGGTGGTGGTGGGATGCCAGAACGGCCTGCTGATCTACCGGGACGGCGTCATCACCAAGGTCACCAGCCCCGATCCCTACGGGCGCATCGGCAACCAGGCCGGCGACGAGGATTCACCGATACTGCTGGGCGATTACAAGACCGACCCCGACGCCGAACTCGAGCGCCCCGAACGGGTCTCGCTCACCGACACCGCCACCGGACAACTCACCCTCGTCGACCTGGGCACCAGCTACACGTTCCGCTCGCTCGGGCGCGCCCCGCACGGTGAGGCACTCGTCCTCGGCACCGACGGCGCCGTGCACGTGATCGACCCGAACAGCAAGGCGGTGAGCCGCACTGTCGACGTCCTCGATCCGTGGACGGAGCCGGACAAGTGGCAGTCGCCGCGGCCCGCGCTGTACGTGCAGGACCACACCGCCTATGTGACCGATCCCGCGAAGAAGAAGATCCACACGATCGACCTCGACACCTGGACCGTATCCGGCCAGGCCGACCTGCCGGAGATCCCGAACGAGATCACCGGCGTCACGGGCTGATTCGCATACCGTGGCGTCAGCCTTCGGTTTCCAGCGGTCCCAGTTCCGCGTCGAGCGCCTCCTGCACCACGGCCATCGCCGACAACCCGGCGGGGGCGCCGCAGTAGGCGCTCGCGTGGATCACCGCTTCGACGACCTCGGTGCGGGTCAGACCGTTTCGCAGTGCACCCCGCACGTGACCCTTCAGCTCACCGTGTGCACGCAGCGCGATGAGCATGCCGAGGTTGAGGAGGCTGCGGCTTCGCCGGTCCAGCCCCGGCCGGTTCCACACGGCGTCCCAGACGTGCTCGGTGACGAACTCCTGCAGCTGCTCGCTGTCGGTCCCCGCCGTGCGAGTGAGTGCCCGCTCGACGAAGTCGGGGCCCATCACCTCACGCCGTACCGTCAGACCCGCCTCGACGGCCGGACTCCGCTTCCCGGGTTCTTCACTGGTCATGAGTTCACTCCTGTTCACAGCGCCTACGTGTTCGGGAGTCACTCTACGAGTCGACGCGATCGGCGCGGGTGAGTGCGACGACGTCTCGGACGGAGTGGGCGTGCGGGATGTGCCCGAGCCCACCCTCGTACCGCAGCCTCCGCGGGAGCAGCCCGTCGGCCGGGTTGACCGACGCGTGGGTCCGCGAGCGGGCCACCCTCGATCGCCATCGTCCCGGCCGCGACACGCGCTCGGTCGCGTCGCCGACCCTCACCACAAGTGGAGTGACACCGAACCGGATCCGGGCGTAGCCGAGCGCAACCGCCAGGGCGTCGTTCACCCCGGCCACCGTCGCACGACCACGCTTCCCCGTGCTCAACCCGTGCCCGGGGAGGTCCACGACGACGACGTCGAACCCGTTCTCCGCCAATTCCGCGGCGAACGGGGTGAGATACCGCGCGTGGAGTCCGGGTGCCGCGGGCAGGACCACGGTGGCTGCGCCGCCCGACTCCACGGTGGCTGCGCCGCCCGACTGCGCCGCGTGAATCTCGGCGTGCACGGCCCCGGTCGCCGCGGGAATCTGGACGTGTTCGAGCCCGCGACCGTCGACGCCGACGAATTCGGATGCCGGCTCCAGCGCCGCCTCGCAGGCGATGCGGCGCTCCAGGGCATCTTCCCTGCGCAGCACGGGTTTCCCCTGCAGAAGGATCATGACGGCCGCCGACTCCCGGGCCGTCAGCGTCGGTGCCCAGCCGGTTGCCTCGGTCAGGCGCGTCGAATCGACGACGGTCTCGCCCGCGGTCACCCACTGGCCGGAGTAAATATTCACAGAGACACCCCTCGACACCGTTGACTGGCCGGTGGGTGGTGGATCAGCAGATGTACATGATCGGCGTCGCCATTGCACTCGGTCAGCGTCACACCGAACTTGTCACACCCCTCTGCCATGATCTCCTCACAGTGAATGAGCATCGGATCAGAACGCGCCTCGCCGATACTCTTTGGGCCACAAAATATTCGACCCGGCGCGCGGTGAAGGGGGTGCGGGTGTGAAACGGGTGGTGAAGATAAAACTCGCACCCACCGACGCGCAGGCGCATGCCCTGCACGAGACGCTGGTGTTGTGTAACACCGCCGCCGACGTGGTGTCACGGGTCGCGCAGGCCGTCGCGGATCGCCGCGCGTTCGCCCTGCAGAAGGCCGTCTACCACCAGTTGAAGGCGCTGGGGCTGTCGGCGCAACCGGCGGTCCGCACGATCAAGAAGGTCGCGGACGCCTACGCGACGCGGGGCGCGAACCTTGAGGCCGGTAATTATGGCCCGCGTGGCGGCAAACGCGCCACGGATATCGCCGCCACGGCGATCGGGTTCCGGGCGTTGGCGGCGCAACCGTTCGACGATCGGTGCCTGTCCTGGCAACAGCAGGATTCGACGGTCAGCATCTGGACGTGCGAAGGTCGACTCAAGGCAGTGCGGTACGTGTGCGCGCCGTGGCAGCGCGAACTCCTGGAGCACCGTTGCGGTGAAACAGATCTCGTGTTCCGCGACAACATGTGGTTCCTCTACGCGACTGTCGACGTCCCGACACCCGAACCGGTGGTGGTCCAGGAGTTCCTCGGCGTCGATCTGGGGATCGTGAACCTCGCGGTGACCTCTGATGACACGGCTGCGTCGGCGGACTGGTCCGGTGGGGCCGTCACGGCGCGCCGCACCAAGTACGCGCGGACCCGGCGGGCCCTGCAAAAGGTCGGGTCGAAGTCGGCGAAGCGGAAGTTGCGAGGGCGTCGTGAGAAGGAGCATCGGTACGCCACCGATATCAATCATCAGATTTCGAAGACTATTGTTGCCCAGGCGCAACGCACCGGTCGTGGGATTGTCCTGGAAGACCTTTCCGGGATCCGCGAGCGGGTACGGCTGGCCAAGACTCAGCGGCAACAACTGCACTCGTGGGCGTACGCGCAGTTGCGGGACTTCCTGACCTACAAAGCCGTGTCGGTGGGCGTTCCCCTGGTGGTGATCGATCCACGTAACACCTCGCGGACGTGCTATCCGTGCGGACACGTCGACAAGGCGAACCGGACCACACAGGATCGGTTCGTGTGCCGGATGTGTGGGCATGTCGATCAGGCAGATCACAATGCCGCGTTGAACATCGCCTACCTCGGGTATGTGCAGTACACGACTACGACGCGAAGTCATCGGGCCGTCTAATCAACCGGCCTACAGTCGGCGGGTCCCTGACAGCCAGTCAGGGACGCGACTGGCAAACCCGGCCCTTCAGGGCCGGATACGTTGATAGCCATCGATACCAATCTCCCCGCGGTGTGCACGATCGGGATTCCTCCGTTGATTCGGAGCGTCGCCGATCCGGTTTGGTGACCGACGCCGACCAGGCAGGTCGGATAGGCCATCGCTCGTGCCCCTGTGGATATTTCGGGAGATCCGGCTTTTCGAGAACAATTCGAGGATTGTCATGACCGCATTGATGGCCCGTGAACACGCAGCGCTGACGTCCTTTCTGCTCGGCCTTGCCACCTACCTGGACGAGACACACCTGCTCACGCTCGAAGGCAGAGACAGCGGAGCGATCGGTCGCTTCGGGGCCCAGGCGGCACCGCACTGACCATCTCCAAGGAATCCGGCGGGCTGGGGCCGTGCGGGTGCAGCGGGCGATCGCGCTGATCCCCGCCGACCTCGTTCTCCTCAACGGCGCCGACGACCCCGACGGCCGACACGAGATGACCGGGTACCTGTGGTTCGGCATGCTCGTCACCGCGAATTACCTGGGCGCGGCGAGCGCGCTGCTCGAGCGGCTACTGGCGGCGGGCAAGGACGACTACGAGGGTTACGTGCGCGCCGCCGCCGACGTGGAGAACGCGATGGCCGCGATCGAGAACATCGCCCGCGCCGTCGACGAAGGCGAACGCGGACAAGACATCTCGGTGCGGCTACTGTTCTCGCGCATTGCGATTCGTGACGCGCTCGTCCGCGCCTCCGCGGCGGCCGTCGAATCGCTCGGCGGGATCGCGTTCATCACATCCTCCGACATCGGCTACCTCACCGCCGCCGTCCACGCATTCGCCTTCCACCCGCCGTCACGGCGATCGGTCTCCGAATCGCTCGCCAAGTTCCACGCCGGAGACGAATTCGCCTTCGTCTGACCCGCCGCGGTCCGCGCTGTCGGTGATCCGGGATATAAAGGTCCCGGACCACCGACCGGCTGCCCAGGAGCTGTGATGCCCACCGAACACGACGTGCGCGCGATGATGCTGGCCTTGCCGGAGACGCACGAGGTGGTGATCGCCAACTGGGGCGACCAGCCGACGTTCCGCGTGCGCAAGAAGATGTTCGGTCTCGTCGGTTACGGCGCCCCCACCGTCTGCCTCAAAGCGACGAAGGAAACGCAGGCGGCTCTGCTGCAGGAGGATCCCGACGTCTTCCTGGTCGCACCGTTCTTCGGGCGGTGGGGCTGGATCGACGTCGTCCTCGACCGCGTCGACGCCGAAGAACTGGCCGAACTCGTCGAGGAGGCGTGGCGTCTCACCGCCCCGAAGCGGGTCGTGGCGGCGTACGACGCGGGGCGCGCTACCCCTCGTCGGTCGTGAACCGCCCGAGCTGGTGGCGCAGCGCCGTGTCGAGGTCGGGGCGGCGGAACCGGTGACCGCGTTCGATTAGTTTGCCCGGGGCGACGCGCTGATCGGCGAGGGCGAGTTCGCGTGCGCCCTGCTCGCCGAGCAGGAGCTTCGGCCCGAAATCGGGTACCGGAAGGAAGGCCGGGCGGTGCAGTACCGACGCCAGGACCGCGGTGTACTCCTCGTTGCGAACCGGATTCGGCGCCACCGCGTTGACCGGACCGCTCAACCCCGAATCGACGACGGCGCGATGGTAGACGTCGATCAGATCGTCGATGTCGATCCACGACAGCCACTGCGTTCCGGCACCGAGACGACCTCCGAGTCCGACCTCGAACAGCGGCCGTTGCAGGCGCAGCACGCCGCCGCTCGGCGATTGGACGATCCCGGTGCGGACGTGGACCACCCGCAGTCCGGCGTCGGCGGCCGGCGTCGCCGCGTCCTCCCAGTGCGCCACGACGTCGGCGAGGAAGCCGTCGCCCCGCGGGTCCTGCTCGTGCAGCACTTCGTCGCCCCGGTCGGGGCCGTAATACCCGATCGCCGACGCACTGACGAAGATCATCGGTCCCTGCCCGGACGCTGCCGCCACTTCCGCCAGCCGACGGGTGGGCTCGATACGACTGTCCCTGATCGCCCGGCGATGACCGTCGGTGAACCGTCCCGCGATGGACGCGCCGGCGAGGTGGATCACCGCGTCGACTCCGTCGAGCAGGTCCGCGGCAGGAGCGTCCGGGTTCCAGCGCCGTTCGTCGGGTGTGCTGGGAGCGCGGCGCACGAGACGGATCACCCGGTGCCCGCCGGTGCTCAGGAACGCGGTGAGAGCGGAGCCGACCAGACCGGAACTCCCCGTCACCGCGACGGTGAGGGGACCGGGCAGGAGGGTGGACGCCCAGTGGTGCCGGTCCATGTCGTCGGCGAGCTGGCGGTGGCGGTAGACGAACGTCGACCGGAGGAAGTGGCCGGGCACGATGGTGTCGACCTGGTCGGTGACCCGGGTCCGGCCCTCGGACACGACGTCGAACGTGTGCGTGTGCCGCCACGGCACCAGCAGTCGCAGCGGCAGCGCGGCCGAATAGTCGACGAACCGGTGCGGAGGGTCGTACGCCTTCGCGTCGTGCTGCGCGATCCACGTCAGGCCACCGGGCATGCGCAGTTCGGCACGACCCGATTCCAGAGACTCGGACTCCTTCGCGAGACTCAGTGGCTGCCAGGGCGGTGAGAGCCGGGTGAACGCCCCGGCCCTCGTGTGCCAGGCGAACAACTCGTCCCGCGAGGCCTCGACCACACTCGAATGTACGATGCCCATGCCCCGACCTTAGCCGCGATGGCGGGCGAGGCGGTGACAACGACGGGTAGCGTGTGGGAATGACGCAGTTACGTGTACTGGTCACCGGTGCCACCGGATACATCGGCGGACGCCTCGCCCCCAGGCTTTCGCAAGCCGGCTACCGGGTGCGGGTGCTGGTGCGTTCACCCGAGAAACTGACCGACGTTCCGTGGGCGTCCGACGTCGAGATCGTCCGCGGCGACCTGAGCGATCCCGAATCCCTTTCTGCCGCTTTCACGGACGTCGACGTCGTCTACTACCTCGTGCATTCGATGGGCGGTTCGGAGGAGTTCGAGGAGGCCGAACGCGTCAGCGCGGAGAACGTGGCCGACGCGGCCCGCACGTCCGGTGTCGGCCGGATCGTCTACCTCGGCGGACTGCATCCCGACTCGGTGGACCTCTCGCCGCACCTGCGCTCCCGCACACAGGTGGGGCAGATCCTCGTCGACTCCGGTGTTCCCACAATGGTTCTGCAGGCCGGGGTTGTCATCGGCTCCGGTTCGGCGTCGTTCGAGATGATCCGCCACCTCACCAACCGGCTCCCCGTGATGACCACCCCGCGGTGGGTGAACAACCGGATCCAGCCGATCGCGGTCCGCGACGTGCTGCACTACCTCGTCGCCGCGGCCGAGGCGCCGTTGCCGCGCAGCCGCACCTTCGACATCGGTGGCCCCGACGTCATCCGCTACGGCGAGATGATGCAGACGTACGCCGAGGTCGCGGGCCTGCGTCAGCGTCGCATCCTCGTCCTCCCGGTGCTGACCCCGAAGCTCGCCGGTCTGTGGATCGGTCTGGTCACCCCGATCCCCCGCTCACTCGGGCGGGCACTGATCGAATCACTCCACAACGATGCCGTCGCCACCGAGCACGACATCGACGACGTCATCCCACCGCCGAAGGCGGGCCTGACGACGTACCGGGACGCCGTGCGATTGGCGTTGCGGCGCATCGACAACGGCGAGGTGGAGACGACCTGGGCCAGTGCGTCCCCGGTCGGCGCCCCGTCCGATCCGTTGCCGTCCGACCCGGATTGGGCCGGTGAGGTCGTCTACACCGACGAACGCACCAGGGACTGCGAAGCGGACGCCGGAACGCTGTGGAGCGTCGTCGAGAGCATCGGCGGCGAGAACGGGTGGTACTCGTTCCCACTCGCGTGGTCGGTGCGCGGCTGGCTCGACCGCGTGGTCGGCGGTGTCGGACTCACCCGCGGACGCCGGAACCCGAAGCAGCTCAACACCGGTGACCCCTTGGATTTCTGGCGGGTCGAACACATCGACCGGGGGTCTCTGCTACGGCTGCGCGCCGAGATGCGGGCACCGGGCGGGGCGTGGCTCGAATGGCGAGTCCACAGTGTGGATTCCGACCGGTCCCGACTCGATCAACGAGCCATCTTCTTCCCGAAAGGCCTCGCCGGACGGCTGTACTGGTACTCCATCATGCCGTTCCACGGAATCATCTTCAAAGGCATGATGGAGAACATCACCGGCTCGGCTGCCCGTCAGACCGTGCAGAGCGGCTGAATTCCTTCTCGGCCACCGGTGGTCGGGGACGTCAGCAACAGGCACGAGTTGTAGCCACGCGATTCCACCACCTGCCGGATCTGCTTCCATCCCGCGTCGTCGACCGCCGGGTTGCGGGAGAGGACGAAACCCGAAGCCCGTGCCGGGTCACCGACGAGCGCCCACGAGTAGTCGTCGGCGATGTAGGTGACCACATAGTTGGTGGGCCCGTCCGGTGAACTCTGGAACGGCACGTCCGGGAAACTCACGTGGAGTTGCGCATTGGTGACCGGATCGGTGACGCGCGCGTTGCCGTTGATTCCGTTCGTCCCTCCCGCCCAGGTGGTGCACGAGTTGGCGACGCTGACGTTCGACGGGTCGACGAGCCCGTACGTCGCCCTGGTGTCCCGCGCACAGTCCAGGTTGAACGGCTGTGGCACAGCGGCCAACTGATACCACGTACCGAGGTACCTCTGGACGTCGAGAGACGGGACGGGTGCGAGCGCACCGGGCTGAGCCTGTGCCGGGCTCGCCGCCAGCACCACGGCCGCAGCCGCGGTCAGCAGTCCTGCGGCGAATCCACGTACCTTCGAACGTGACATCTCGGGTCCTTTCACGATAAACGGGCAGCCGGAACAGAGGGCCTGTCCAGCACCCTCTCTCAGGGCATTCGACGCCCCTCCCGGATCGGATGGGTCGATCCGGGAAAACCTTCGACCCATCCGATCGGGAGACCGCTCCGAATGCCTGTCGATGGTGCTCATCCGCACCCACACCGGAGAGAGGCAATAACCCATGAACATCACCACACGAGTTCTGGCAGTCGCAGCGAGCACATCCCTCGTCCTGCTGGGTGCAGCGTGTTCGTCGGACGACAGCGACTCGTCGAGCAGCGGCTCGGCCTCGGAGGCAATGACGTCCGAGTCGATGTCGTCCGGTTCGATGACCTCGTCCGCGATGGCCGATCCCGCCGCCAACCTGGTCGGTCCGGGCTGCGCCGAGTACGCGAAGACGGTGCCGGACGGTGCCGGTTCGGTCAGTGGCATGGCGCAGGATCCGGTCGCGACGGCCGCGTCCAACAACCCACTGCTCACCACCCTCACCGCCGCCATATCCGGTCAGCTCAACCCGCAGGTCAACCTGGTCGACACGCTGAACCGCGGGCAGTTCACGGTGTTCGCGCCGGTGGACGCCGCGTTCGCGAAGGTCGACCCAGCCACCATCGAGACTCTCAAGACCGACGCGGCGCTGCTCACCAAGGTCCTGACCTACCACGTCGTCCCCGGCCAGATCGCGCCGAGTGACATCGACGGCCAGCACACGACCGTCGAGGGTGGCACGGTCACCGTCACCGGTTCGGGCGACGACCTGAAGGTCAACGACGCCGGCGTCATCTGCGGTGGCGTCCAGACCGCCAACGCCACGGTGTACCTGATCGACTCCGTCCTGATGCCCCAGTAAGCACCCTCGTCTCACAGTTCTCCGCGCCCGGCGGCATCGGTCCCACACCGATGCCGCCGGGCTTCTCGCGTGCGCTTACGTGAGTGCCACGGTGTGCTCGGGCACGCTTCGCCACTCACGTGAGCGGGTGCTGGTCCGCCCATCCGACACAAAGTCAGCTCCGAATAACGGTTATGGAGAAAGGCTCACCCACCGCCCCGGCGTACGTACTCGTGCTGCCCGGCGGCAAACCACGCAGTCAGGCACCCTCGCGGTTCTGGCACTTGTCGAATCTGCGCATGACCTGGATGGCCTGGTCTCTGAGGTGCACGCTCGGCCGGCACGGAATCGTCGTGGAGCGGCTGCAGTACCGGGTCCGCGGATGGAACGCCCCCGAGACCAGCCCGGTGCACGACGCCCGGGTTGCCGTCGAGCGGGCCCGGCTGCGGTTCGGGGACGTCCCCGTCGCCGTCGTCGGACATTCGATGGGCGGCCGCGTCGCCGCTCACCTCGCTGCGCTCGACAACGTGCGGGCGATCGCCGCGCTCGCACCCTGGTGGCCCGAGTCCGACGGCGAACTGGTGCCTGCCGACCGCAGCCTGATGGTCGCGCACGGAACCGCCGACCGTTGGACGGATCCCACCTCTTCCCGGGTCCAGACCGAGCGGGTGCTGGCTCGCGGGGTGAACGCCTCGTGGACTCCCCTGCCGGGAGCCGGACACTTCATGCTCACCCGGCCTCGCTGGTGGCATCGCATCACCGCCGATTTCGTTCTCGACGCCTTCGCTGCGGAAGGTGTCGTCGCCGCACCGACAGACCGGAAAGCAGGTCGCCATGCATGATTCGGAGAAGCTCGAACGCAGGAACGTCGCGGTGATCGGCAGCGGCGTCGCAGGGTTGACCGCCGCCTACGTTCTGTCCCGCCACGACCGCGTCACCCTCTACGAGGCCGACGCCCGTCTCGGCGGTCACGCCCACACCCACCACCTGGCACTCGACTCGGGCGCAGAAGTGGACGTCGACACGGGCTTCATCGTGCACAACGACCGCACCTACCCCACCCTGCTGCGCCTGTTCGCCGAACTCGACGTGGCCACCCAGGATTCGGACATGTCGATGTCGATCCGATCCGATGTGAGCGGGCTCGAATACGCAGGCGCGAAGGGGATCCGCGGGCTGTTCCCCACCACGCGCACCCTGGCCCGGCCGCGGTACTGGCGGATGCTCGGCGAGGTTCTTCGATTCCACCGCTGCGCCCGTGCCGTGCTCGACACCCCGGCCGACGAGGCTGGTGCGCAGGAACCGCTGCGCGAGTTCCTGAGCCGCAACGGTTTCAGCCCGTACTTCGTCGAGAACTTCATGACACCGCTCGTCGCGGCGGTGTGGTCGTGCGATCCCACGACGGCGGCGCATTATCCGGCTCGCTACCTGTTCAGGTTCCTCGAGCACCACGGAATGCTCACCGTCTTCGGGTCACCCACGTGGCGCACCGTGACGGGTGGCTCCGCCCGCTACGTCGAGAAGGTGGCGGCCCACCTCGACGAGATACTTCTCGACACCCCCGTGCAGAAGGTGGAACGCACCCCGGACGGCGGCGCGTGCGTCGTCGACGGCCGCGGCGACGTCCGGTACTTCGACGCCGTGGTGGTCGCCGTTCACCCCCGTCAGGCGCTCGCCATGCTCGGCGACGCCTCGAACCTCGAGACCGAGATCCTCGGCGACATGCCGTATTCGGTGAACCACGCCCAGCTGCACACCGACGAGTCGCTGCTCCCCCGCGCGGAGAACGCCCGGGCCTCCTGGAACTACCTGACGCCCGCCGACAGCACGGACGCCACGGGCGTCATCGTCACCTACGACATGACCCGGCTCATGCGCCTGGACACGGTGCGCGACCGGCGGTTCCTCGTCACACTCGGTGGCAAGCACCTCGTCGACCCGTCGAAGGTCGTCGCCGAGATGACGTACGAGCACCCCGTCTACACCCCCGATTCCGTGGCCGCGCAGTCGCGGTTACACGAACTCGGTTCCGGCACCTTCGCCTTCGCGGGCGCCTACCACGGCTGGGGGTTCCACGAGGACGGGGCGCTCTCGGGCCTGCGCGCCGCCGAACGGATCGGCGGATCGTGGGATGCGCACGCCGGGCGACACCGCGAACGGGAGACGGTGTCGTGACCGCGCCGGCGATCTATTCGACGACGATCCGGCACGCACGCACCGAACCCGTCCGCAACAGTTTCGAGTATTCGAGCTACAGCTGGTACGTGGACGTCGACGACCTTCCGCACCTACCCGGGTGGCTCGGTCCGTTCGCCCGCTTCCGCGCCGAGGACCACTTCGAACCCGGCTCCGGTGCCGGCGCGGACACGCTGCGCGCCCGGGTGGATGCGTTCCTCGCCACCCACGGAGTCGACCTCCGCGGCGGGACGGTGACGGCGCTCCTCAACGCGCGGGTGCTCGGCTACGTGTTCAACCCGCTCAGCGTGTACTGGTGCCACGACGTCGACGGCAGCCTCCGCTGCGTGATCGCCGAGGTGCACAACACCTATGGTCAGCGGCACAGCTACCTGATCCGGCCCGACGGCAGCGACCGCGCCGAGGTGGACAAGCAGTTCTACGTCTCCCCGTTCAACGACGTGAGCGGCCGATACGAGATGCGGTTCCCCGAGCCGGGCGACAGGCTCTCGCTGAACGTGGTGCTCCACCGGGACGGGCACGCCCCGTTCACCGCGACGGTGCGGGGAACGCGGCAGCCCGCCACCCGCCGGACGGTCCTGAGGACTCAACTACGCACTCCCCTGGCACCTCTCGTGGTGTCGGCTCGCATTCGTATCCAGGGAATCACTTTGTGGGCCCGTGGACTCCCCGTCACGGCTCGGCCCGACGGCCGGCAGAAGGAGACAGTTCAGTGAGAAGGAACAAGGACACCGGCATGGACGCATCGCCTGCCGTGAGTACCGCCGACCTCGAGTTCACCGGGGAGGATCCGCGGATCGACAACCGGATCTGGCCTGGCCTGGCCGACGTGCCGACCGGTCCGCGTGCCTCGATGTCGGCGAAGGTCGCCGACCGCCTGTTCCGCCGCGCGGCCGCCGACCTCGACGTCCGCATCGAGTACCCCGACGGCACCCTGGTGGGGGCTCGCCGGGAGCAGGAAATCCTGCCGCGCATGATCATCCGCAACCCGGATGCGTTCGCCCGGCGGGTCGGGACGAGCGGCCTCATCGGTTTCGGCGAGTCGTACATGGCCGGTGATTGGACGTCGCCGGATCTCGCCGCGGTGCTGAGCGTGTTCGCCTCACGGATGGCGACCCTCATTCCCCGCCCGCTGCAACGGTTGCGCGCACTGTATGTCGCCAAACACCCCGCCCAGGAACGCAACACCGAGCAGAACACCCGCTCCAACATCTCCCGGCACTATGACCTGTCCAACGAGATGTTCGAGACATTCCTCGACGAGACGCTGACGTACTCGAGTGCACTGTTCTCGACGACCCCGACCCGCGTGGGGCAGGTCCGGGACGTGACGGTCCTGCGGGCACCCGTCCCACAGATCACCCCGAAGTGGGAGGACTTCGCGGACGCGCAGCGCCGCAAGATCGATCGGCTGCTCGACGAGGCCGGTGTCGGTGTGGGAACCAGGCTGCTCGAGGTCGGGACGGGCTGGGGAGAGCTGTGCATCCGGGCGGCGGAACGCGGCGCCGTGGTCCGCTCGGTGACGCTGTCCAGCGAACAGCAGAGCCTGGCCCGCCTGCGCGTCGCCGAGGCCGGCCACTCGGAGACCGTGCAGATCGACCTGCTCGACTACCGCAACGTTGACGGCGAGTACGACGCCATCGTGTCGGTCGAGATGATCGAGGCCGTCGGACATCAGTACTGGGCCACCTACTTCCGGGTGCTCGACAAACTCCTGGCTCCGGGCGGAAAGGTTGCGCTGCAGGCGATCACCATGCCGCACGATCGGATGCTGCAGACCCGCAACACCTACACCTGGGTGCACAAGTACATCTTCCCGGGCGGTTTCCTCCCGTCGACCGAGGCGATCGAATCCGTCACCGCCGAACACACCGCGTTGCGGGTGCTGGAGCGACTGAGCATGGGACAGCACTACGCGGAGACGCTCCGGCTGTGGAAGGACCGGTTCGCCGCGCACAGCGCGCAGGCGGAGGAACTCGGATTCGACGAGACGTTCCGCCGCATGTGGCATTTCTACCTCTGCTACTCCGAGGCCGGGTTCCGCTCCGGCTACATCGACGTCCAGCAGTTCGTCCTCGACAAGACGGGAGCATGACCGTGACCGTTGCCGCCGAACTCGACAAGGCGTTGCGTCCGCTCGTCCGCGGGGAATTGCCCGTTCATTTGACCGCGTGGGACGGCAGTACCGCCGGCCCGGTGACGGCGCCGAAGGTGGTGCTGCGCAGTCCCGACGCCCTGCGCCGATTGCTGTGGAGCCCCGGGGAACTCGGGGCCGCACAGGCCTACGTGACGGGTGAGATCGACGTCGAGGGCGACCTGGGCGAGGCCCTGGCACATGTGTGGGCGGTGGCGCGCGAGCGAGGTCTCAGCGGAGTCCGGCCGAGCCCGTGGACGGTCGCGAAGGTGCTGCGCGTCGCCGCGAAGCTGGGTGTCACGGGCGGGCCGCTCCCCGCACCCGCCGCACAGGCGAACATCCGCGGACGGCTGCACAGTCTGCTGCGCGACCGCGCCGCGATCAGTCACCACTACGATCTCTCCAACGATTTCTACGCCTTGATCCTGGACCCGCAGATGGCCTACTCGTGCGCCTATTTCACCCGGAATGCGCCGGGAACACCGCAGGATTCGGACTACGGACTCGAGGACGCCCAGCGGGACAAGCTCGACCTGGTGTGCCGCAAGATCGGACTCGAACCCGGCATGCGGCTGCTCGACGTCGGATGCGGCTGGGGATCGCTGAGCCTGCACGCCGCAGCCGAGTACGGTGCACACGTCGTCGGTGTCACCATCTCCCGTGAGCAGAAGGCGTTCGTCGACAAGCGGATCGCCGAGCGCGGGTTGCAGGACCGCGTCGAGATCCGTCTGCAGGATTACCGCGAGGTCCCCGACGGCCCGTTCGATGCCGTCGCCTCCCTCGAGATGGGCGAGCACGTGGGCGAGAAGAACTACGCCCGGTACGCGCAGGCCCTCTACGACAACGCGAAGCCCGGTGCGCGGGTCCTGATCCAGCAGATGTCCCGCACCGGACGCCATCCCGGCGGCGGCCCGTTCATCGAGTCGTTCATAGCTCCCGACATGACTATGCGTCCCGTCGGCGAGAGCGTCGCGTACCTCGAACGAGCCGGGCTCGAGGTACGCGACGTGCATGGTCTCCGTGAGCATTACGTCTGGACCGTCGAGGCGTGGCTGGAGAAGTTCGAGTCCCGCTGGGACGACGTCGTCGAGATGGTCGGGCTCGAGATGGCCCGGGTGTGGCGGCTGTACCTCGTCGGCGGCGGGATGAGCTTCGAGCAGGGCCGCATGGGCGTCGATCAGATCCTGGCCGTGAAGCCGACCGCGGCGGGTCGATCTCTCATGCCTGCCGTGCGGGTCGACTCCGCGGGATCCGGCGTGCTCCGATGAACGGATTCGACTGGTCGGACTTCGGCGCCGTCACCGCGGCGAGCGTTCTCGTGCTCGCCGTCCTCCAGGCCGCGACGTTCCTCGTCGGCCGGCGGATCGGACGCTACAACGTCGTCGACGTGTCCTGGGGCCTCGGTTTCGTCCTGGTGGCGCTCGTGGCCGCCGTCATCGGCGACGGCGACACACTGCGCCGCTGGCTGGTGGTGGTGCTCGTCGCCGTGTGGGGCCTGCGACTGACCTGGCACATGTACGCCAAGTCCGCAGGCAAGGGCGAGGACCCGCGCTACGTGGAGATGCTCGACCGGGCGGGCGGCGACTCGCCCGGTGTCGTCGTCAGGAAGATCTTTCTCACCCAGGGCCTCGCGCAGTGGTTCGTGTCGCTGCCGCTGCAAGTGTCGGCCGTCCTCGGTCCCGCATCCGGGCTCGGCGCGGTCGTCGGAGTGCTCGGCGTCCTCCTGTGGGTGGTGGGTGTCGTGTTCGAATCGGTCGGCGACCACCAGTTGAAGGCGTTCAAGGCGGACCCGTCCAACAAGGGCGAGATCATGGACGTCGGCCTGTGGGCGTGGACGCGGCACCCGAACTACTTCGGCGATTCCTGTGTGTGGTGGGGACTGTGGCTCATCGCGGCGAGCGTGTGGCCCGGAGCTCTCACTGTGCTGTCTCCGGTGGTCATGACGTATTTCCTGGTGTTCGCGACCGGCGCGAGGCTGCTCGAGAAGTCGATGTCGCAGCGACCCGGCTACCCCGAATACCAGCAGCGCACCAGCTATTTCCTTCCCTTGCCGCCGAAGCGGTGAGTGCCATGCCGGCATCGCTCGCATCCCCCCGAGTCCCATCGTGGTCACACCGGCCGCAACCTGCTATTAGGCTGTGGATCGATGAACGGAATGGGCCGATGACCGGCGTCGACAGGGACACGGAGAACGTGACGCTGACGGCGTTGCTGGCGCGTATCGCACAGGGCGAGCGGGATGCCTTCAGCGACTTCTACGAACGCACCAGCGCGCGGGTGTACGGGATGGTGCTGCGGGTTCTGCGCGATCCCGGATACAGCGAGGAAACCACCCAAGAGGTGTACCTGCAGGTCTGGAACAACGCGGAGAAATTCGATCCGAAGCAGGGGTCGCCGCTGTCGTGGCTGATCACCCTCGCCCATCGCCGTGCCGTCGACCGGGTGCGGTCCGAGCAGTCCGGCACCGAACGGGAAGCCGCCTACGGCGCCTCGAGTTGGTACGGACCGTTCGACGCCGTGTCGGAGGAAGTCACCCGACGCGGCGACACCAGCGACGTCGTCGATTGCCTCGGCACGCTCACCGAAGTCCAGCAGAGAACGGTGGTACTCGCCTATTACGGAGGGCTGACGTACCGAGAGGTGTCGGAACGGCTGTCCGTGGCGCTTCCCACGGTGAAATCACGAATTCGAGACGGATTGATCAGGCTCAAGCAATGTCTGGGGGTGCAGTTCGATGGATGAGTCCCAGCACGACATCCTCGACCTCGCTCAGGTGTACGCCCTCGACGCCGTCGACGATCAGCAGCGCCTCGAGATCGACACCGCGGTCCAGAGTGCACCGCCCCACGTTCGCCTGGAATTCGACACCGCCGTCCGCAGTGTGCACGAGACGATGGCCGCCCAGTCGGCGTCCACCGCGGTCGAGCCGCCCGCTCACCTGCTCGGGCGAATCCTCGATGCGTTGCCCGGCACTGCCGCTGCGCCCGCACCGATAGCGCTGGACGAGGTTCGTGCGCGCAAGCGCAGGCGTCTCGTGGCGGCGTTGAGTGCGGCGGCCGCGGTCGTCGTCCTCGCCGTGGGTGGCATCACCGTCGCTCAGCAGTTGCAGAGCGAGGACGGCCAACCCGTGCCCGCGCAGATCCTCGCGGCCGACGACGTCCGCACTGCGGTGGCACCGATCGCCGGTGGCGGTTCGGCCACCGTCGTGTACTCCAAGGACGTCGACGCCGGAGTGCTGGTGATGAACGACGTCCCGCCGCCCGCACCGGGTTCGGTGTATCAGATGTGGCTGCTCGGACCGTCGCACGAGCCGGTGTCCGCCGGAATCATGGAAGCCGATGACGTGTCACCGTCGACCACCGCGGTCGTGAACGACATCGACCAGTCCACGGAACTCGGATTCAGTGTGGAACCGCCCGGCGGTTCCACCCAGCCGACCGGCGACATCTTCGCGACGGTGAACCTCGCCTGATACGTGAGTGGCGAAGCGTCCCGCGGGACGCTTCGCCACTCACGTGGGGGGAACCGGGTCAGGCGTTGGCTGCTTTGTATTCGCGGCGGCGGCGGTGCAGGATCGGTTCGGTGTAGCCCGACGGCTGGCGGGTGCCGTCGAGGATGAGTTCCTTCGCGGCCTGGAAGGCGATGTTGGTGT
>NZ_JAAOQS010000260.1:0-1503 GCF_011603105.1 Rhodococcus sp. A14
CGTACATTGAGGGCACCGACCGCAGCGGTAGTTGGCCTGAAGTAATGAGGGAGCGGGAGATGACCGTCGTCAACATGAAGGTCACCCGACAGAAGCTCATGCAGACCGCGATCCTGAACAAGGTCGAGCGCGAGCATCTGCCCCTCGACACCGTCCGCGTACGCCGCAGTCTCCAGAGTGTCCGCGAGCATGTCAGTCGCAGCCCGTACTTCACCGACTTCCTGGATCGGTGGGAACGAATCGTCGAGGACAACGACGTCGAGACCCTTCGTCAGATCGTCGAGTCGGACGACGAGACCGGGAACGAGATGCGCAACCTTTCCCCGCTCCACGTACTGCTGACCGAGGATGAACGAATGAAGGTCCTCGATGATCTGCGTGAGCTCGTCCTGAAGTGAACCGCGAGGAGCTCGAGCAGGTCATCAAGGCAGCCTGCGCGAACCTCGACGAGGGTCAGGTGATTGTCTTCGGCTCCCAGTCGATCCTCGGGACCTACGACGAAACGGAGTTGCCGGAGTACGCGACTTTGTCGCGTGAGGTCGATGTGTTTCCGCGGAGCGGCATCGACGCTCGGCGTCGCCGGCAGTGGTGGAGAAGATCCTCATCCTCAACGGAATCCCCGTCGCGCCGATGAGCTGAGACCGCCGTCGGCGGGGTCGGCGAGGGGTTGCGGGCTGTCGGAGGCAGCCGGGGGTCCCGGCATACGCCGCGCCCGACCGCACAGGCACATATTTAGGCTAGAATTATGTACATGACGACTCTTCCTGTTGCCGACGCCCGGGCGCAGCTGTCGCGGCTGGTCGACGAGGCCGAGCACACGCACGAGCGGTTCGAGATCACCCGCAACGGGCACCGCGCCGCGGTCCTGCTGGGTGCCGATGATTACGACGCGTTGCGGGAGACGATCGCGGTGTTGTCGGATACCGATCTGCTGGCTGCGCATCTCGCCGGCCGGGCCGAGGTCGAGGGTGGGGATGTCGTCGATGCTGACGAGTTGGCACGGCTGATGCGCGATGCTCGGTCCTCCGGCGAGTGAGCGAGCCAGGTGACCGGTATCGGTTGGTGATGGCGCGGTCGGCTGCGCGGGCGTTGGCGACGTCGTTGCCGGAGAAGGTCGCGACCGCGGTGTACGAGTTCGTCACCGGTCCGCTGCTGGAGAATCCGCGTCGCGTGGGAAAACCTCTGGATCCGCCGCTGGCGCCGGCCTACAGCGCCCGCCGGGGTACGTACCGGGTGCTGTATCTGATCAACGACGAGAACCGCACGGTGGAGGTCACCGCGATCTCGCACCGCGCCGACGCCTATCGCACCTAGGCCCCGATGGGGACGTGACGCTCGGTCACATACGGCGATTGGGTGCCGCGGGTTCGACGTGGGTGGGGCCGGTTTTGGATATGTGGGTCGACGACGATTACGCGGTCGCACGGGCTCTCTGGCAGCCATTCTGCGGCTTTCTCTTATACACAGCTGACGCTGCCGACGAATTAGACGGTGTAGATCTCG
>NZ_JAAOQS010000261.1:0-1473 GCF_011603105.1 Rhodococcus sp. A14
GGCCTTGGGTTTGCGGTCCAGGTAGTCGCCGAGGTCGAGCATGTCGGCGGCCTCCCCGACGCGCGTGCGGATCTCGGTCTTGTCGGTGCCGGCGAGTTTGAGGGCGAAGCCCATGTTCTCCGCGACGCTCATGTGCGGGTAGAGGGCGTAGTTCTGGAAGACCATCGCGATGTCGCGGTCCTTGGGTTCGGAATGCGTGACGTCGCGGCCGCCGATCAGGATCTGCCCGCCGTCGACGTCCTCGAGGCCCGCGAGCATCCGCAGCGACGTGGACTTGCCGCAGCCGGACGGGCCGACGAGGACGAGGAATTCGCCGTCCTCGATGTGCAGGTCGAGTTGATCGACCGCCGGGACGTCCGATCCCGGGAACAGCCTGGTTGCGTGGTCAAAGGTGATTGTTGCCATGAGAAAAGTGAGTCCCTCCACCGGCAGGAACGTGCCGGACGATCCGAGTGAGTGAGGTGAGTGGTGCGGGTGTCGGTGGTGTCAGGTCGTCGGTGTCGAACTTTCTGTGTCGGTGGGCGGCGGGTAACTCGAGGACGAGATGGTGCCGAAGTGCGGTCCGTCGCTGTTGTCGAAGCCCCACGTCATCCAGTTGCCGTCTCGTGTCCGCCGCATCTGCACCGCGTACAGGTCGGCGGTGTCGACGTTCGCCGCGTCGGTGACCTTCCACGGTCCGAGCAGGGACTGTCCCTCGGCGATCCAGGTGCCCGCATCGTGCCCGGCGTGGGCGCGGGTGTTCTTGGGCGCGCAGGAGAACACCAGGATCGGCTTCCCGTTGACGGTGTGCGCCTGCAGGACTTCCATTTCGCCGAACCCGGCGGGCGTCGAGAGTGGGGGTTGGATGTGCCAGTGGCTCAGATCGTCGCTGGTGGCGTGGCCCACGACTGCCCGGCCCTCGGGATCGCCGGATTTGGCGCGGGCGGTGATCAGCATGTGCCACTGACCGGCATGTTCGAAGACGTAGGGGTCGCGCCAGGCTTCGTCCGGCCAGGTGCCCTCGCCGAGGCGTTCGTACCAGCGGTCGTCGGCCTCGAGGACGAGGTCGGGGTCCTTGGTCCAGGTCAGCAGGTCGGTGGAGGTCGCCCGGCCGATGCGTTGTTTGAGGCCGTTCTCGGCCCGGCTCACTCCGGTGTAGAACATGCTCCAGAGCCCGTCGGCGCCGCGGACGACGGAGCCGGTCCAGGTGGCGAGGTCATCGAAGGCCGGGGCATCCGAGGGCGCCAGCGCGTCGGCGGTGAGGGTCCATGCCTCGCCGTCCGGAGACGTCGCGTGACCGATGGTCGCGCGGTAGTGGCGGCGTTCGCGGTCCTGGAGGGCACGGGAGGCGCGGAGGAAGAACAGGTGGTGGTCGGTGCCGTCGTCGGCCATCCAACTGTCCCAGACCCAGTGATCGGGAAGGGCAAATCTCATCATCTCTCCTGGGGGTGCGCGGGAACCGCGGGGCGGCTCCCGGGAAGTTCGGGGTGGGGG
>NZ_JAAOQS010000262.1:0-1428 GCF_011603105.1 Rhodococcus sp. A14
CTAGTAGTACTTTGTTAGCTCGGCGTGTCGGCTCGAGTTTTCGTGGCCTTCTCGAGAGCATGCGGGCATGGATACAGCCGCTCTCGACCGGGTCGGGGAACAGTTGGATGCGTTTGTCGGTGAGGTGTTCTCGTCGCTGGCGCGTAAGGATCAACGGGAGAAGGCGGGACTGTATGCGCGGGGGTTGATGCTCGACGGGCGGCGGAAGTCGATGCAGCCGATGGCGCAGCGGTTGCGGGTCGATCATCAACAGTTGCAGCAGTTCGTGACCACCTCGCCGTGGGATGTGGTTCCGGTGCGGAAAACGCTGTCCCGCCGGGCGTGTGGTCTGATCGACCCGGATGCCTGGGTCATCGATGACACCGGGTTCATCAAGGACGGACCCGCTTCGCCGGGCGTGGCCCGCCAGTACTCGGGCACCCTCGGCAAGGTCGGCAACTGTCAGATCGCGGTCAGCGTGCACGCGGCCACCGATGCGGCGTCCGCCCCGCTGGACTGGCGGCTGTTTCTGCCCGAGAGCTGGGACGATCGGTCGACCGCCGACCCCGAGACGGTCGCGGCGATCACCGCCCGTCGGCGACGGTCCGCGATCCCCGACACCGAGCACCACCGCCCCAAATGGCAGATGGCGATCGAGATGATCGACGAGCTGACCGAGTGGGGCCGGATCCCGCCGGTTGTGGTCGCGGACGCCGGATACGGCGACACCACCGCCTTCCGGCTGGCGCTGACCGAGCGGGGCATCGACTACGTCGTCGCCGTCAAGGGCGCGACCAGCGCCCATCCCGGCGACGCGGTCCCGGAGACTGCGGCCTACAGCGGCCGCGGGCGCCCGTCGACGCCCCGTTACGGCCCGCACACGACCTGCAAGGACCTCGTCCTCGCTGCCGGACGCAAGTCCCTGCGCACCGTGACCTGGCGCAAGGGAAGCAAGGCCGACCCCACCAACCCGACCGCGTCGATGCGCTCGCGGTTCGCCGTGTTGCGGGTCCGTCCGGCGAACCGGGACATCCCCCGCGCCGAGGACGGCGCCCTGCCCGCGGTGTGGTTGCTCGCCGAGTGGCCGACCGGAGCGGATGAGCCGACCGACTACTGGCTCTCCACCCTCCCCGAGGACATCCCGCTGCCCGAGCTGATACGGCTGGCGAAGATCCGCTGGCGCGTCGAGCACGACTACCGGGAGCTGAAAACCGGTCTCGGACTGGACCATTTCGAAGGTCGTTCCTGGATGGGCTGGCACCACCACGCCACCCTGGTCACCGCCGCCCACCTGTTCCTCACCACCCTCCGGCTCACCGCCCCAAAAGCAGCCGGGCAGGACTGACCCTGTACGCCGTTCTCCGCGAACTCCAACGCGCACTTGCCCGTTGGATCGGTACCTGCCCACTGTGCCACCACACCTTCCCCACCTAACAAAGTACTACTAGG
>NZ_JAAOQS010000263.1:0-1410 GCF_011603105.1 Rhodococcus sp. A14
TCGCCGCATAGTGCTCACCATCGTGTGACGACCAGCTTCTGATCGGTGAAGAAATCCAACGGCGCAGCACCACACACATGCAGGTCACCGTAGAACGAGGCACCGTACCCGCCCATCGTCACATTCGCCGGCGGCGCCGGAAACGCATTGACACCCACATTGCCGGCCCGGATACCCCGCTCGAACTCCGCCGCCACCGCACCAGAGCTGGTGAACACCGCGGCAGCGTTACCGAACTCGGTGTCATTCGACAACGCGATCGCCTCCGCGACCGTGTCCACCCGATGCACATTGATCACCGGACCGAACAACTCCCGACCCTCCACCCCGTGCCGCGGATCCAAATCGGCAACAATCGTCGGCCCGATGAAATAGCCGTTCTCCGACCCCGCCCCACCCACCGGCTTCACGTTCCGACCATCGAGGACGAACGTCGCACCCAGATCCTCCGCCTCCCCCAGCGCCGCCAGGATCCGCTCCTTGCTCTCGGCGCTGACGACCGGACCCATCGTCACACCCTCGGCCATACCGTCACCGACCACCAACTGATCGGCCAACGCCACCACACGGTCCATCAGATCGCCGTAGACGTCACCGACCACCACCACCCGACTCCCCGCCAGGCACCGCTGACCCGCCATCCCATAGGACGAGGACACGATCCCGGCCGCCGTCCTATCGAGATCCGCATCCGCGGCCACCACGATCGGATTCTTCGCACCACCATTGGCCTGCACCCGCTTCCCCGCTGCCGCCGCCGCCGCATAGATCGCCCGCGCCGTCGGCGACGACGTGATGCACGACACCGCCACCACCGACGGGTGGGCAATCAAATGCTTCACCACATCCGCCCGGCCGTGCACCAAATTCAGCACCCCATCCGGCAGACCTGCCTGCTGCAGCAACCGAATCACCGCGGTGGACGCGAGCGGATCCTGCTCGGACGCCTTGATGATCAACGCATTACCCGTCACCAGAGCCCACGCCGAGAACTGCACCGTGTTCATCACCGGGAAATTCGACGGCGTCACCGCCACACACACCCCCAACGGCTCCCGCACCCGCCGCGCATCCACACCAGTGGTGACGTTCACGGCGTCACTGTGATACAGCATCGGAGCGGCAATCGCCGTCTCCAAGAAATCGACAGCCCGCCCCACCTCACCGCGCGCCTCATCCAACGTCTTACCCTGATCGATCGTGATCGTGCGAGCCAACGACTCGACATTGTCCTCGAGGATCACCTTCATCCGATACAAAAACCGCACCCGCTCCGACAACGGCCGCGAACCCCAGTCGGCGAAAGCGCGAGACGCAGCCACCACAGCCGCCTCCGCATCCTCAATCGACGCCGGCACCAACTCCGTAATCACCCGCCCCGTCGCAGGATTGAACACCTCGATGGCATCC
>NZ_JAAOQS010000264.1:0-1390 GCF_011603105.1 Rhodococcus sp. A14
GCGGCCGAGCCGTAGAGGAAGAAGTCATACCATTCGACGGCCGTGCCGATCATGCTGGCGAAGGCGACCTTGACGATCGAGGTGCGCCCGGCCGCGTGGATGGCGGGTTCGGCCGCAATGTCGGGTGTGGACATGGCGTGTCCTTTCGGGACAGGGGTGGGATCCGGTCTGGTCATGGGACGAGCACGACCTTCATGTCGTGACCGGCCGCGGCGCGTTCGAGCGCCGAAGCCGCATCAGTGAGGGAAATTTCGGTCACCAGCCGGGGCCACGGTGCCGGGTCGGCGGCCATCGCGTCGGCAGCGGCCCGGTAATCGACCTTCGTCGATCCGTAACTGCCCTGCAGACGAATCTCCTTGCGGGTGACGGCGTTGAAGTCGACCGGTCCGGTGCGGGCGAACAGGCCGACGACGGAGATGGGGCTGCCGGGCAGGACCGCGGCGATGGCAGCATCGAGCGCTGCCGTCGAACCGGAGGCGTCGACCCAGGCGGTGGGAATGAAAGGCAGCGCGTCCCGGCCGGCGATCACGGTGCGCAGACCGAGCGCGCGGGCCAGCGGCAATCGCACGTTCTCATCGTTGCCGACCCCGGAGAGCACGACATCGTGGCCGCGCTGGGCGAGGACGAGGGCGGCCATCGTGCCGATCGGTCCGGGCCCGGATACCACCACCCGGGTGGGGCCGTCGGCGGCGTTCTCGATGTGCGCGACCGCGCGGCAGGCGACCGACAGTGGTTCGGTCAGCGCCAGGGTCGACGCAGGCAGATGCCGGTCGACCTCGACGACGCGGACCTCGGGGACGACGAACGATTCGGCGGCGGCGCCGTCGAAGGACAATCCGAGGACGGTGCGCCGGGGGCAGATCTGCCGGAAACCGCGCTCGCACAGATCGCACACGCCGCAGCCGTCGATGGCAACGGGGACAACGCGTGTGCCGATCCAGGTCGGGTCGACGCCCTCGCCGAGGGCTTCGACGTATCCGACCGCCTCGTGTCCGAGCACGACCGGGGGGCGGATCCATTCGTAGCCGGTGTCGTGACGCCAGGCGTGCACGTCGCTGCCGCACAACCCGCACGCCTCGGTGCGTACCCGCACCTGTCCCGGGCCCGGTTCGGGCTTGGGCAGATCCTGCACGACGACGTCGTGGGGAGTGGCACTTCTCTTGGTCAGAGCTCGCATGGGGAACCTGCTCACTTTCGCCCGCTGCCGGGCTCAGGGATGAGAGGGTGGGGCGCCGGCGGACACCGCCCCCGAGTGCCGAGGGCACTCGGTGTGGTTGCGCCATGTCAGGCGGTGTCCGCCGCAGTGTCAGCGGATGAAGCGGTCGACGTAGTCGGCGCCGAGACCGATCTTCTCGTAGTGCGCGCGGGCCTTGTCGATCTTGCTGAACAC
>NZ_JAAOQS010000265.1:0-1363 GCF_011603105.1 Rhodococcus sp. A14
CGTTCGGCCTCCTCGGCGTCCATGTTCCGGCCGGTCAGGCACAGTTCCATGGCCTTGGCCTTACCCACCGCGCGGGTCAGCCGCTGCGAACCGCCGATGCCGGGGATGACACCGAGCTTGATTTCCGGCTGACCGAACTTCGCGGTGTCGGCGGCGATCAGGATGTCGCAGAGCATCGCCAGTTCGCATCCGCCGCCGAGTGCGTACCCGGCGACGGCAGCGATCGTCGGCTTGCGGGCCGCGGCGAGACGGTCCCATGCGGCGAAGAAGTCGTCCAGGTAGACGTCCATGTACGACTTGGGCTGCATCTCCTTGATGTCGGCACCCGCCGCGAACGCCCGATCGGAACCGGTGATCAGAATGGCACCGATCTCCGGATCCTTCTCCAACTCCTCCACCGCCGACACGACCTCGCGCATCAGCTCGGAGTTCAGTGCGTTGAGCGCCTTCGGACGGTTGAGGGTGATGATCCCCACCCGGCCCTTGCGGTCGAGCAGGATGGTCTCGAAGTCGGTCACTGGTCTCCCTTGGTAGAACGGTCGCGGATGTCGTTGATGATGGCCGAGAAGTCCTGACCACCACCACCGGCGGCGTGGAACCGGCTGTACAGCTCGGCGGCACGCGGCCCGAGGTCGGCCTCGACGCCGTTGGTCTTCAGCGCGTTCGCGGCGAGACCGAGATCCTTGTCCATCAGCGCGGCCGCGAAGCCCGGCTGGTAGTCGTTGTTGGCCGGGCTCGTCGGAACCGGTCCGGGCACAGGACAGTTGGTGGTGAGCGCCCAGCACTGGCCGGACGCGTTGGACGCGACGTCGAACAGGGCCTGGTGGCTCAGACCCAGCTTCTCGCCGAGGACGAACGCCTCGCTGATGGCGATCATCGACACGCCCAGAATCATGTTGTTGCAGATCTTCGCGGCCTGACCGTTGCCCGGGTCTCCGCAGTGAACGACCTTCTTGCCCATCACGTCGAGCAGCGGCTTCGCAGACTCGAAGTCGTCCGCCGTGCCGCCGACCATGAACGCGAGCGTTCCCGCGGTGGCGCCGACGACGCCACCGGAAACGGGTGCGTCCACCGAACGGTGGCCCGCCTCGACGGCCTCGTCATGCGCCGCCCGGGCGTCCGCGACGTCGATGGTGGACGAATCGATGAACAAGGTGCCCGGCTTCGCGGCGGGCAGGATCTCCGCGTAGAGCCCGAGAACGTGCTTTCCGCTCGGCAGCATCGTGATCACGACGTCCACCTCACGCACCGCCTCCACGGCCGAATCGGCGACGGTGACACCGTCTTTCACTGCCTGTTCGAGAGCGGCGGGCGCGAGGTCGAAACCGACCACCGTGTGCCCCGCCTTGACGAGGTTGGCCGC
>NZ_JAAOQS010000266.1:0-1341 GCF_011603105.1 Rhodococcus sp. A14
GCCGACGTAGCTCAGTCCCGGATTGAGGGCACCGACGACGAGGATGATCAGGTTGAAGGCGGCCACCAGAACGGCGATGGGGATCCAGATATTCGGCAGGCGGATCGGGCGGGGCCAGTGGGGGCGGTCCTTGCGTAGCAGCAGGAACGCGATGACCGCGAGGGTGATGGCGAGGATGTAGCCGAGGTTGCTGGCGATGAGGATGGCGACCGGGTTGCCGACGAATATCAGGATGCCGAGGTTGACGACCATCGTGGCCCACAGGGCCCGGCTGGGCACGCCGCGGGAGTTGAGTTGGTCGAGTTGGGTGATCGACATCTTGTCCGCCGAGAGCCCGTAGAGGGCGCGGCCGGCGTCGGCGGAGGAGGAAATCATGCTCAGAAACAGTGCCCCGCAGAGGATGACGGTGATCAGTCCGGAGAGGCCGCCGGAGATGTGGCCGATGCTGACGATGCCGTAGGTGATCGGGTTGGCGAGGAATTCGTCCTCGGTCAGTTGCCCGGCGGTGGCGAGTGGGACGATGGTGTAGGCGCCGACCATGAACAGGGCGATCGAGGTCAGGGCGCGGGAGCTGTCCCGGGTGGTGTCGCGGTATTCAGGGGCGAAGATCGCGCACAGTTCGGAGCCGTAGATCGCCCAGGCGGAGACGTAGAGCCAGACGACGAAGGAGGTCCAGTTTCCGTCCAGATGGGAAGTTAGGTTGGCGCTCGACCACTGCCCGGAGGCGAACGGTCCGATCGCCAAGGCAAGCAGGACGACGACGAAGGCGCCGCCGATGACCTGGTTGAACCGGAGAGCGACGCGGATACCGAGCACGTTCAGCGCGGTGGCGGCGATCACGGTGACAGCTGAAATGGCGTGGGGCAGGCCGAAGGCGACGCTGCCGAGGGTGAACAGGGTCCAGCTGTTGTCGGGGAACCATTGGGCGTGGACGAGTTCGCCGATGGTCAGCCCGACCAGGGAGAGCACCAGCGCCCAGCCGCACCAGTAGCCGAAGGCTGCGATCGGTGCGATCGGGGTGAAGTATCGTTTCCAACCTTCGGCTGCGAACATCGCCACACCGCCGGCCTTGTCGGCGAACATGGCGGCCATTTCGGAGAACAGCTTGTTCTGGCACAGGGCCACCACGGACAGCAGCACGCAGATCACCACTGCCGGGACGGCGCCGATGGCGCCGATGACGTACCCGACGGAGATGAACAGTCCGTTGGCGATCGGCAGGGCGAGCATGAACCCGTCGTACCAACGCAGGGTCTTCGGCGGATGGGTGTCGGCGGCGGAAGTCGGGGGCGTGGTGTTGTCGGGCATGGGGATTACCTCGAAACGGGGGAGATGAAGGAG
>NZ_JAAOQS010000267.1:0-1283 GCF_011603105.1 Rhodococcus sp. A14
TACTGTCGATCGGCTCCTGCACCACGCCCACGTCATCGTGACCAAGGGCGATTCACACCGCCTCGCCGACGCCCTCGCCGGCAAGGGCGTGCACCCACTCGACTAACGACGCGGACCAACGGCACCGACCGCCACAGGTCTTCAACGACCACACATCCGGAATTTTGACGTCCACAGATCCGGAGATCTCATGTCCGCCCGCCCGGACTTCCTCGTGTCCGTTGACACGGTGCCGGGGTGATCATCGGCGCGGTCGCGGCGGTGCTGGTGACCATCGCGCTGCTGGCACTGGCCTTCGCGTCGCGGGACGAGGGCAGCACCACAGGTTCGACCTCGGTTCCCCCGCCGACCGCTCCCGCCCCGAGCAGCTACCTCACCCCGGCACCGGCGCCGCCGGCTACCATGATCAGCTCCGAACCGATCGCCCCGGCACCCGAGATTGTCGCGCCAGACGACACCGCACCGGGCGCAGGCGTGGACACCGGCGGTGGGAACGGCAACCAGGGCGGCGGCAACCAAGGCAACGGCCAGGGCGGTCCAGGCAACGGAGGCAACGGAAACGGCAACGGGGGCAACGGCGGTGGCGGCGGCGGGAACTGAGCCGACCGCCCGCAGTGCTCGCCGACCTCATGAGGAAGGGAAACGCCGCTCCCCCGGCGGGACGTCAGAACGGTTGGCTCTGTCAACTCGATCTGGCCCCACCTTGTCGGCTCGAGTTGGACCCAGCCGACCCCTACTCGTGGGGTGTGACGGCTTGAAGTGGCCCCACCCCGATGCGGTGAGCTGGGTGTTCGGGGTTGGTCGAATGTCCGGGCTGGACGCCGCGACGTCGACGGTGTTGTCCGTCGCCGGCACGGCCTCCGGTTAGCTCGCGGCTTGGGCTGCCGCCCTGGTTTGAGCGAGCCGGTAGCTGTCGGTGCCGGTTTCGATGATCGCGCCGCCGAAGGTGAGTCGGTCGACGATGGCCGCGCAGAGCCTCGGGTCGGTGAACGTCCGGGTCCAACCTGAAAATGACTGGTTGGACGCAATCGCCACGGAGTTCTTCTCCTCGCGTTCCGTCAAAACCTGGAACAACAACTCGGCACCGCGTTTGTCGAGTTCCATGTAGCCGAGCTCGTCAATGCAGAGCAGATCCACCCGCCCGTAGCGGGCGATAGTCTTGGCGAGCAGTTTCTCGTCGGCGGCCTCGACGAGTTCGTTGACCAGTTTCGTCGCCAGGGTGTAGCGGACCCGGAAGCCGGCCTCGGCGGCGGCGGTGCCCAAACCGATCAGCAGGTGCGATT
>NZ_JAAOQS010000268.1:0-1242 GCF_011603105.1 Rhodococcus sp. A14
GGCGGATTCCACTAGTCGTGGCGAATCATCGGGTAATCGTGCAGGGGCCACCATCGTCGCACAGCCTGGTTCGGAGTGAGGTCATTCAGGCATAGCCTCGGACGGTCGTTGAGTTCGGTGGCGACCTCGTCGAGCTGGTCTTGGGTCCAGCCGCTTAGGTCAGTTCCCTTCGGGAAATACTGCCGCAGAAGTCCATTCGTGTTTTCGTTTGATCCCCGCTGCCACGGCGAGTGGGGATCGGCGAAGTAGATCTTCAGGCCGGTGGCGTCCGCGATACGCTCGTGGTGAAACATCTCGTTGCCCTGGTCCCAGGTAAGCGACCGACGCAGGGAGACGGGCATCTTCGTGAAGCGCTCGATGAGAGCATCCCCGACGACTTGCGCGGAGTGGCCACCACGGATCGCGACCAGGATGGTCAATCGCGTCTTGCGCTCGACGAGTGTCGCGATCGCCGATCTCTGGCCGGCGCCGATGATGAGGTCGCCCTCGATATGCCCTACCCGACGACGTGATTCCACGTGGGCTGGCCGTTGCGCGATGGGCGTCATATTCGTTGACTGCTTGAGCGAACCGTCCCGGGATCGTCCGCGGCCACGGCGCCGGCGATAAGTCCGGCCGGTGCGCAAAGACCCGCCAGTCGCAGCCAAGACCAGTCCGCGGTACACCGCTTCATAGATCGTCTCAACGCACACGTGCCACGCCGTGCGGCGTGGGTAACGTCGCCGCAGCCACCGGCTGATCTGTGCCGGTGACCAGCGCTTGCCGAGCTTAGCGGCGACGAGCCGACGCAGCGTGTCATCGTGGGTGAACACACGCACTTTCGGGCGTCGTCGACGCTGGTGTGCCTGGTTGTGGGCGTACCACGGTTGGTAGCGACCATCGGATTTTCGATTGCGTGCGATCTCCTTGTACACCGACTGGAAGCTTTTGCCGATGCGTTCCGCGATCGTCTTGACCGACTCCTCACGGGCCAGCCCGTCGGCGATCTCGATACGGTCGTCTTGGCTCAAGTAACGGCTACTGATCGGACTCTCGACATAAGACATACTGCCAGCGTCGATGAACCACAGCGACCCACAGCTCAGCGACACGCCGACCGTCGCTGCCGCCTTCGATCCTGAGTGGCCTTGTCTGATCAGCTCGAAGTAGCGGCGCTTGTCTTCCTGTGGTGACTTGTTCCACGCATACCTGGGCATCGTAATCCTCTCGGGAAAGGATTCGCCTCGATCAGTGGAATCCGCC
>NZ_JAAOQS010000269.1:0-1232 GCF_011603105.1 Rhodococcus sp. A14
GGCGGTCGCGAGCACGTCGGGGGCGGCCTTGCGCAGATACGGCAGCCGCATGCGGGTGCAGATCTTGGCCAGCTCGTCCGGGAGGGGCGGCGCCGAATTGCTGTTCATGCGCCCACCCGGCCCCATCCGGCGGTGCCGGGTTGCGTGGAGTGGGTTTCGTCGGCCACAACCACAGGTCCGGGCTGTGCGGCGGCGGCAAGGTGGTCGAGGATCGAGGCGAGATCCCCGTCGCCGAACCGGCCCGCCGCCGCGGCCACGGCCAATGCCTGATCGACCCGTCCGGCGTCGAGGACGTGGGCGAATTCGACTGCCCTGGCCATCTTGTGGCGGATCCGGACGACCCCTCCGGCGGCGGCCTCGGTCAGCCAGCGGTGTGCGCCCTCGCCGAGGGCGAGGAAGTCGATCTCGGCCGCGGTGCGCGGGCGGGGTTTGGGCAGGCGCAGCACCGATCCGTCGTCGGGGTGATGCGGATAGTGCGCGGCGACGATTCTTGGGTTCCCCGGGGTGGACAGTCGGTGGCGGGCGATCTCCGCGACACCGCTTCCGGTGCGGGCGACGATCACCAATTCGTCGCCGGTGACCCGGCACCACACCTTCGTCCCTTGGTGCCCGTCCGGGGTCGAGTACCGCACGTTGCCCCAGCTGACGGTCTGGTCGAAGCCGACGAGGCGCTCCTCACCGAGGGCAAGCAGATGCGGATCCTCGGGCAGCACGTGCAGCCGGCCGAGTTCGGTGGCCAACCGCTCGGCCGGGGCGGCCCCGACGGCGCGGTGCGGGCGGGCGTTGACCTTCTCGCACCACCGCTCACATGCGTCGACGAGCTCGGCGAAACTCGGGTATTCCTCGAGCAGGTTCGCCTCGGTCGGGACGAGATCGGCCTTCGCGATCTTGACCGTGTGCTGGGCGCCGCCCTTCGATTCCGGGTCGAACGGTTCGCACGTGTGCACGACGCAGCCGTAATGCCTTCCTGCGGAGACGATGTCGGGGTGGCGGACGGGGACGCCGGCGATCCGGTCCATCGTGACGGTTCGGGGATTGTCGGTCAGCAGATACGTCGGTGCCCGACCGATTCGGCGCAGCGTGGTGTCCAGGCAGGCGATCAGCGTCGGGAGCTGCTGGTCCCACGCCGGCACCACGACCCGAAACCTCGACCACGACAACCATGCGCAGAACAGTTGGGTTCGCCGGCCACCGACCCGCGGGCCTTCGCCCCAATCGAACTGCAGCCACAT